>CAZGNQ010000112.1:0-10217 GCA_964527285.1 uncultured Hyphomicrobiales bacterium
GGGGACGGGTCGCAGATGCGCATCCCAGCCGTCGGTCACGCAGGCATGTGGCGGAAAAAAGATTGCGATGGAGCGTGACCGCCGGTGCGCACGGGCGACGACGCGGCCGCGCGATCCGTGGATGTGCTCTATTCCGCCGGCTGGGTGGCGGCCGATCCACCAACAGCAATGCCCGGACGATCGCCGTCGGCCGTCGCACCACCCCCCGCTGCCTTCGCCCGGGCGCGCCGCTCCTCAGCGAGCGTGCTCAAGCCGAAATCATCCAGAATGGCGTAAATCGCGGGCACGACGAACAGAACCAGGAACGTCGAGGCCAGCAGCCCAAAGGCAAGGCTCGTGACGAGTGGGATCAAGACCTGCGCCTGCAGGCTCGTCTCCGCCAAGAGCGGCAAAAGCCCCGCGATCGTCGTCAATGACGTGAGCAGAATGGCCCTGAACCGCGCGCTGGCGGCCTTTGGCGCAACGTCGGCGATTGTATCGCCAGGGCTGTGATGATGCTTGATTTGGTTCACCAGCAAAATGCTGTCGTTCACGACAACGCCGGAGAGCGCCGCAAAGCCCAGCATGCTCGGCATTGTGAACTCCAGGCCCAGCAGAAGATGCCCCGCCACAGCGCCGATGAAGGCGAACGGGATGACGATCATCACGACGATCGGCTCAATGTAGCTGCGGAACTGAAAGCTCAGAACCAGAAACACGCCCACAAGGCCGAGCAGGAAGCCGGACACCATCGAGGCCTGGGTCTTGCCGGCCTCTTCGTTCTGGCCGGCCACCTGAACGCTCACGCCGGGATAGCGCTCCAGAAGTTGCGGAATGAAGCGGGCTTGCGTGTCGGCAACCACTTCGTTGGCGTTGGCGAGGCGCGTGTCCACGTCCCCCTGGATGGTCACGGCCCGCTGCCGGTCGATCCGGTTGATCCGCGCATAGCCCCGCGTTGCCTCAAGCGTCGCCACGGCCGTCAACGGCACCAGTTCGCCTTCGCCCGTCGTGATCACGAATGTATCGAGGCTTGCGCGTTCATCACGGTCGCGGGCGGCCATGCGTGCATCGATCTCGAACGTCTCGGCGCCGATCTGCACCTCATCGACGGTTTGCCCGAAGTAGGCACTGCGCACTTGGCGGGCGATGTCCTCGGCCCTTAGCCCCAGTGCCGTGCCCTCTTCCTTGATGCGGATCTCGATCTCAGGCTTGCCCAGGCGCAAGTCATCGAGGATGCCCACAACACCCTCGTAGCGCTTGAGCCAGATCTGCAGCTCGACGCTAGCGGCCTTGAGCGCCGTCAGATCGTCTCCCTTGAGGCGGATATCGATGGCACGCCCGGCCGGACCGACGGAGGGCTCAGTGAACTTCAGTGAAATCACGTCCGTGACCGTGCCGACCTCCTCGCGCCAGAGCGCAAGGAAGGTGTCGTTGTCGAGTGTGCGCACTTCTGTGGAGAGCAGATCGATGCTGACCGTGGCCACGTGCGGACCGGTCTCATAAGCGTCAGCGTTTTCGTTGTATTTGACGGTAACACTGCGCACCAGAGCCGCGCCATCCGGCTGCTCTGGCGTGAGGCGCTCATTGAGCCGCGCCGCCCCCGCCTCGATGCGCGCGACGACATCCTGCGTGCGGGCCAGTGGCGTGCCTTGCGGCAGCAGGACGCGCGCCTGCAACGTGTCGCCGTCGAGTTCAGGAAAGGCGCTGAACTTGAGCAGGCCGCTTGCCATGCTCGTCACAGCCAGGATGAGCGCCGCGATGGCAAGGCCAGCCGTCAGATAGCGCAACCGCACCGTTGCACCGGCGAACGGCATGACGACCCGATGGCGCAGCATCTCCAGGAACGCAGCGGCCTTTTCCTGGAGCCAGCCTGGCTTTTCATCGCTGCGCGCATGGAGCGTGTGCCCAAGGTGGCTCGGCAGAATAAGAAACGCTTCGACCAGCGAGAACACCAGCACTGCGATCATCACGACGGGGATGACTTCCAGCACCTGACCGATATCACCTTCCAGGAAAGCAAGAGACCCAAAGATGCACAGCGTGGTCATGAACGACGACAACACGCCCGGCATCACCTCGCCTGCGCCCCCGGCCGCTGCATCCATGGGGGCGGCGCCTTTCTCGTGCGTGCTCGCGATGTTTTCGGAGATGACGATGGCATCGTCCATCAGGATGCCGACCACGATCAGCAGCCCGACCATTGTCAGCATGTTGATCGAGTACCCGAGGATGGCCATCACCGCGATGCCGCCCATGAAGGCGACGGGCAGCCCCATCGTGATCCAGAACGCATAGCGCAGGCCGAAAAACACCCACATCAACAGCGCCACCAGGAAGAGCCCTTGCGCGCCGTTGGCGAGCAGCAGATCCAGGCGGTCCTGCACGATGCTGGCACCGTCGTTGACGATGGTGAAGCTGACCGACGGCGGTGCGCGCGCGCTTTCCATGTCGATGAACGCGCGCACGCGCGCGATCACATCGAGAATGTCATCGTCCGGCGTCTTGATGATGTCGAGCAGTGCCGCCGGCTTGCCGTCGAAGGTGAACCGCACCTCCTCGTCTTCAAAGCGGTCGGTGATCTGCGCAATCTCACCCAGTCGGATCTCGGCCCCTTGCGTGCTCGTCACCACCACGATATCGCGCAGCGCATCAATGGACCGGCGCTCATCGGCAAAACGCAAGAGGATCTCACCATCCTCGGCGCGGATGCTGCCGGCCGGCAGATCGACATTCTGGCTCTCTATGGTCGAGGCAATGCTGCTGAGGCTCAGGCCGTACTGGCGCAGCGTGGCGTCGGCGATCTCAATGCGTAGCTGGCGGTCCGAAAAACCCTTGATCTCCACCTTCGGGATCCCGCCAAACCGCTGCAGCCGCGTCTTGATCTGCTCGGCATAGGCCTTGAGATCGGTCCGGCTTTCCGGCCCGGTGACGGCCAGGGACGCGACAAAATCGGTGCGCCCGAGCTGTTTGAGGGTCGCTTCTTCCGCCTCCTCGGGAAAATCCGTGATGGCGTCGATCTCGGTCTTCACATCGGAGAAAAAGCGGTCGAGATCACCACCTTCGCGCATCTCGGCGGTGGCGGTCGCCAAACCCTCGCGGGCCTCGCACGTCACCTCGGCCACGCCGTCGACCGCATCGATCGCGTCCTCAATGCGCTGGCAGAGCGCCTCTTCGACCGTCTCGGGCGCGGCTCCGGGATAGGGCACGGTGATTTGCACCGTGTCGGCAGCGATCCGCGGAAAGGTCTCGCGCTGGAGCGTTGGCGCGGTGACGGCGCCCACGGCGAGCAGGCCCACCATCAGGAGGTTGGCGATGGTCGGGTGGCGCGCGAAATAGTCAATCATTGGGCCGCTCCTGCGTCAGCCCCAGCCGCGCGCCCTGTCGGCGTGGGTTGCTCAGCGTCAGCGGCGGCCGTCGTCACGCCAGCGTCCTGCCCCGCCGCAGGCAACGACACCTGACGCGGGGCGTCTCCATTGTCATTGCGCGGCTCCAGAAGCTGGCCTTCGATTGCAGGCGCCAGATCGCTCAGAACGATGCGGTCGCCCGCCGCGATCCCTGATGCGATCAGCGCGCGGCTGCCCTGGACGGCCTCGATTTTGACCGGGCGGATCCTGAGCCGATCATCCTGATCGGCCAGAAAGACGCGACCAGCGTGCACGGCAGAGCGCGGCACCACGATGCGCTGCTCCAGGTCGCGGCCTTCGATGGTGACCTCGACAAACATGCCCTTGATGAGTGGCGGGCGCACGCCGGGCCGGATGTCTTTATAGGGGTCGGCGACTGCCACGATCGCGCCGACGGTGCGCGTCTTCGGGTCGATGGTGTCGGACGTCCGCAGCACGCTCGCATCCCACGTGGCGTTGCGGTCGTCATAGCGCAGGCTCACCGTGGCGCTCCAACCCAGGCGCTTAAATATGTCCTGGGCATTGCCGGTCGATCCGCCGGTCACGACGAACCCTTCAGGCGTGGCGAGATTGACAAAGGTGGCAAAGCGCTCCTGCGGGATCTGGGCGTTGACCTCGGTCGAGGAGACGTCATCAGCGGTTGCCATCACGCTGCCTGAGCCGACGAACTGCGTCGTCTCAACATCGACGCTTGCAACCCGCGCGGTGAAGGGCAGACGAATGCGTGTGCGCTCCAGATTGAACTGTGCCGCTTCCAGTTCGGCCGTGTTCACTTCGATCTGACGCTCCTGTGCGTCGATCTGCAGCGGCAATTGACGGATCTGGTTCTCCAGGTCCTGCACGCGCGCACGCTGGGTGAGCAGTGACCGCTCTGCGTCGTCCAGCGTTGACTTGCTCACCGCGCCACGGCGCACCAGCGTGCTCTTGCGCGCCACATCGGCTTCGTTGAGTTCGAGCGATGCCTGCTCAATGTCACGCGACGCCTTCGCATTGGTTTCCTGCACCTTGAGCTCTGCCAGCTTGGCCTCCGCCGAGCGCAGATTGGCCTCGGCCTGCTTGACGGCAATCTCATAGTCTTCCGGCGCAATGCGAATGATCTCGGTGCCCGCCTGGAGGATGGCACCGACGCGTAACCGCGGCTCCACGAATGCCACCCGGCCGGCCACCTGGGCCACGGCGCTCCACGTGCGGGCCGGCTCAGCCGTGCCGTAGCCAACCACCCGCGGGGTGAAGGTCTGGGGGGCGACGCTTGCCACACGGACGGGTACGGCGCGCTCAGCGACGGGCGCCTGACTGGGCGGCTGGCGATTGCCAACGGCAAGCATGAAGATCCCCACCCCCGCCGCAACGGGCAGCGCGAACATCGCCCCGCGCAGTGCTGCCTTTGCCCACATCGCCTGCCCCTTTGCCCGGTGCCGCCGCAGCCGGCAGCTTCTCCTCAGATGCACGACGGCCAAGCCCGGCCATTTCCGTCGCAGTGTCCAGCACGGCACCAGAAAAGATTTCTGCGCCCGGCGAACCTCGACCAGCGAAACCTCGACCTGCGAACTCTGGGCCAGCGAACCCTGGGCCAGCGAACTCTGCGCAAGCACATTCTGCAAAAGTGACAAAAGCACAAAACCGCGGCAACGTCGCGACAATGGCAATATGGCGCCCTACGCCCGCCTTCCCCCAAAGGAGCCACACGAACGCGATGTCAGAGACCGCGAAGACGACGCCAGCCTTGACGGCGAATGCGGCCTTTCAGCCGCCCTACGGTGTGGCCGAAGAGGTTGCGCCGGGTGTGCGTCGTGTCGTGGCCCGCAATCCCTCCGCGCTGACCTTTCGCGGCACGAACACGTACATCATCGGGCGGCAGGCGCCGTACGCGGTTGTCGACCCCGGCCCGGAGGACGCGGCACACCGTGATGCCGTAATGGCCTCAACCGGCGGTGCAATCAGCGATGTGCTGGTGACCCATCGCCATCCGGACCACGTCGATGGTCTGGCCACCCTCGCCGCGGACACTGGCGCGCGCATCCACGCCCATCCGGGCACGGCGCCCCGCGCGCGCTCAGGCGCCTGGGCAGGCGCGATCAAGGACCCCGGGTTGTTCCCCAGCGGGCGTGCCATCCGGGTCGATCAGCCGGCGACTGACGGCACAGTGATTGCGGGGGCCGACTGGCAGGCACTGGCGATCCACACGCCGGGCCATACGCCCGATCATGTGTGCTTTGCGCTCAACTTCTCAGACGCCAAGGACAGCCCCGCCGATCTCGTGCTCTCCGGCGATCACGTCATGGGCTGGAACACGAGCGTCGTGGCGCCGCCGTCCGGGCATATGGGCGATTATCTCCAAGCGCTGGAGCGCCTGCTTGAGCGCGATGACAGCCTCTTCCTGCCCGGCCATGGCGACGTGATCAACACGCCCAAGGCGACGGTGCGCGCCTACCTCACGCATCGGCGCATGCGCCACGGCGCAATCGCAGAGCAGATCGAGCGCGGGCGTGAGACGGTGGGCGCTATCGTGGCTGAAATATATCCCGGAATAGCTGACGCTGTTTGGCCCGCTGCTGTGCTCTCTGTCTGCGCACACGTCGAGTTGATGAGCGAGAGCGGCCTTGTGACGTGCGACGGGCCGTTTGGCTCCGAGATGAGGATCGCTCGCGTCGGGCACTCTGGCGATTGCGGCCCGCATTCGAATTCCGACCAGCCACGGCCCCATCATCATCATCGTCCGGAGCAATGACGCCTGTTTCAAGTCGGGCTTCCAGTTGCTTCAGGAGATCGGCCACACGTTCCGCGTTCCGGCCCAGGTCGTGGGTGCCGAAACGCGATGCTGAGCGAACATCCACGATGCTGCCGTCCTGATGGGGGCTGACGCGCACCGCCACGTCATCCTCAAACCCCATGATGAGCGTCGAGGCGACGGCTTCGATCAGGCCAGATGAGCCCTGTGCCTGTGGCGGTATGACGTTCACGATCTCCCAGCCTTTGCGCTCGACCACCTTGCGGGTGATCTCGAAAGCCTCGGCCGCCGGGCGACGCACATCCAGTGCGCGAACCTTCGTGTAGGCGTCTGCCTGCAGCGTTGCGAACGCTGTGCCGGGATAGATGACCGAGTTGGCGCCGCGCGGCCGCAGCTCCTTCACTGCCACGAACGGCGGCGGATTGACGACATCGGTCGTCACGTCATTGAGCGCGGGCTTGGACAGAACGGTCGGCACATAAATGGCCGGCCACACCAGCACCGCCGCAGCGATCATCGCCGCGGCCACGCTGCGCGACAGACCATTGAGCCCGATGGCCCATATGCGTGCAAAGCCGACAACGGCCAGAACGCCGGCGGTCGCAAGCATGGCGAACACCGTGGTGATCAGGTTCAACGTCACGTCCGTCGGAAAGCCCAGAAAGCGATGTGCCACCAGCGTTGCGATCAGGACCTGCAGTGCCAGTAGAGCTAGCCGCAGGCTCCAGACGGAAAAGGTGCTGCGTTTCTTGATGGGCACAGCCATGTGGCACTCCGGCGCGGAGATGACGGTGGTGACAGCCGATGCCGCTGGCCACCACGGCGTGGTGCGACGCGGGTTTCAGTACGCCAGTGACCTGGCATTCCGATGCCCGTGGAACGAGAGGCGGCGAGCGACCGCATGCCGGCTGCGTTTGCGACGGCGTCGTGGCACGCTTGCAGAGATTTGACCTCGCCACCCACCCCAGAACACGGGCCGTCAGGCCAGGCCGATCTCCGGCGAGCCGGCGTGACACAATCACTGTTTGCACGCAAAAGCGACCACTGTGCGATGGTCCGTCCGCTGCGGGCTTGGCTGGCCGTGTGTGTGTGGCCGGCCGTCGCCACGGCAAGGCCTGAAGACCGTCGCCGGCCCCCTCCATCATAACGCTTTGCGCCTTTTCGAGGCTAGGATCGGGCTCGCCGCGTCGGGTGCGATTGACGGAGTGATCACCGGCTCGCACGCGACCTGATCGCTGCCTCACCCACCGTTCGCGCGCTCGTTGGTTCGATTTGTGCTTGTGCGATCTCCATGGATGTCCACGCGCCGTCAGCAAATTGCGGCGCCACTCTTAAAGCGAGGTCGCCCTTGACGCCTCACGTCCCACCATCGAACCGACCGTCCGCAATCCACCGCATCAGCACCGCGGGCATGAAGACAGTGGCGTCGGCGCTGTGCCTGCTCGCCATCCTGATCCCGGCATCAGGAAGCCCCCAGGCCAACGCACAGGGCCTTCGCTCGCCCGAGGCCAACAACCCGCGCAGCCTGCGCATCGCGAGCTGGCATCTGGAGGGGCTTTGGCATGTGGTGGGCGAACCGCTGCGCGCTGCCGTGAGCCCACCGGCCAACAATTGGGCGGCCACATCGCGCGTGCGCAGGCGATCTGCCAAGCAGATGGAACGCCTGCGCGAAGCGGCTCAGCGCCTCGACGCAGACGTGGTGGCGCTGCAAGGTGCAGGCAGCCTGCAGGCCGTGCGCCGCCTGTTCCCGGCGCGAACGCACCTCGTCGTCTTCTCCCAACAACTGGCACAGCGCCTCAGCCGCGACCAACGCACGCTGACGTCGCCTTTGTGGCGCCAGGGCTACACGGCTATAGCGATACGGCGCCGACGCGGCCTGCGCGTGCTGAAACGCGAACACGTGCGCGACTTCATAACGCCGGCGGCGATCGCGGTCGCCGAGCGCCATCCCCCCGTCGCCGGCACGGCGATCGAGCTTCTGGTCGGAAAGCGCAAGCTGTGGGTGCTTTCCGTCGCCATGACACCATTATGCGCGCCCGACCGGACCGTCGGCGATGCGCGAGGTGGACCAACGCCAGAGGCAAACAACGCTGAACTGAGCGCGGCCTGCCGGGCGGTGCGTGAGCAGGCGCGCGTGCTCAACGACTGGATTGCCAACAAAGAAGCCGAGGGCGCGGCGTTTGTCATCGCAGGGCGCTTTCCTGACGATGGCGCGCGCCGGGACACGCCGCGGCGCGCCAGCACGGCCCGTGCCCGGCAAAGCCCCGAGGAGGGGAGTGCCGGCCAGCCCGCTCCAGTGGCGCCCCCCGCCGGCGATACGCGACGCGCGAGCGACCTTGCGGCGGGCCGTGGCGTCGTCTGGGATATGCTGCGCGAGCCCGCGCCGCCCAAACGCGTCGTGCCGCGCTCTGATCGACCACGTGATCCACGCCGTGTCGCGCGCTTCCGCCCGCCAAGCCGGGCCCCGGGTGAACCCTGGCGGCCGGAAAACCCGCGTGGTGAGACGGCCCGCTCCGCAAATGCCGCGCCGCTTGACCCGCAGGCGCTGCGGACGATCTCCCGCGTGGTGCAGTCGGCGCTTGGACTTGGCGCAACCGGGGCTTCTGGCGCGCGATCCGGTGGGCCGGAGGGTCAATCCGGACCGGCAACGACTGCGCCGGGCGAGCCGCAGATCCTGGATCGTCTCATCCAACCGCCAACGCCCCATCCCTTGCGGCTGGCGGATATCACGACGCCGTCCGGACCACGCAAACGGCTCCGCTTTCACAGGGTTTCCGCAGGAGCCACCTCCCGCTGCCGGCGCTCCGCCAAGGCCAACGCCAGCCCCAACGAGATCGCACCGCAGCCAGAGCAAAAGCAAAGCGATGCGGCTGTACTGACGGCGCCCCATTTCGACGGGATCCTAACGGGCGCAGTCTTCAACGATCGGGCCCGAATGCGCCTGTCGCAGCGCACCGTCTCCGCTGATCTCCTATGGGCCGAGGCTGACCGGGAGGATGCCGAGCGGCGCCAGCTCGCCGCCTGCCCAGTGGTGCTGGAGACCGTGTTCCCGACCTGACGGCCGAATCCCTGACCTGGAGGCTGCCTTCCTGACCTGAAGGCTGCCTTCCTGACTTGGAGGGCCATGCGGTTCACGGATAGAGCAGCGACACCGCCCAGCCGGCGTCGTCGCCAGCGACCGCTGCGGCCATAGACCGACGGAAGGCGACGCGGTCGTGCAGGCGGAACTGCCGATCCTGCCAGAACTCAATCTCGGTCGGCATCAGGCGAAAGCCGGACCAGTTGGCAGGACGCGGGATGTCATCCGCGCCCTCAAAGGCCGCCTCCCGGGCGACAACGGCGCCGAGCAATTCATCTCGCGCGGCCATGGCGCGGGATTGCCGCGAGGCCCATGCGCCGATGCGGCTGCCGCGTGGGCGAGACGCATAATAACTGTCCGCCTCCGCCGCCTCCACAGGGCGGACCGGACCGCGCAGACGCACCTGCCGCAACAGGCTCTTCCAGTGGAAGTTCGCCGCCGCGACGTCCTGACCACCGGCCTGACCCGCGTGCGTCAGCTCACGGCCCTTCTGACTTTCAGTGTTCGTGTAAAAGACAAAGCCGTCGCGCCCCCAGCCTTTGAGCAACACCACGCGCACGTTCGGTGCGCCTGACGCATCGACGCTCGCCAGCGCCATGGCATTCGGGTCATTGGGCTCGTTGGCCTCGGCCTCGGCGAACCACGCCTGCCAGAGGGCGAACGGATCGGTCACATCGTTGAAAGCCGTCTGTGCATCTGTGAGTTGTGTCTGCATGGTCTGTTCTCCGGCCGGCAGGTCAGAAGCAGTCAATTCCCGTCAGGTGTGGACTGGCACCACACTGCACAGGAAACTGCCGCATTTTGCATCATCTCTTCACCGCAAATTAACCCTGTGAGGGAATCATTCGGGGCTGTGAGTGCGCTCGGTCGTGTGGGCGCAGCGGGGGTTCTAGCGTTCGATGGTTGGGTACAAGTTGCGTTTGGCCTGCGTCGCGTGGGCATCGCGGACGTTTGATACGAATGGCAATTCAGTCGGCGCAAGGCGCGCGGCCCCTTGGGGCGTTGCCGCAGCGGCCGTGCTGACCTT
>CAZGNQ010000113.1:0-10167 GCA_964527285.1 uncultured Hyphomicrobiales bacterium
CCTTGGGTGTGAGGGCCGCGACAGAGTCGACCACAAGGATATCAATCGCGCCCGAGCGGACCAGAGTATCAGTGATTTCAAGCGCCTGTTCGCCCGTGTCCGGCTGCGAGATCAATAACTCGTCCACGTCCACGCCTAGCCGACGCGCATAAACAGGATCCAGCGCATGCTCGGCGTCAACGAACGCGCAAATGCCGCCCGCCTTTTGCGCCTCAGCCACCGTATGGAGCGCCAGCGTCGTCTTTCCCGACGATTCCGGCCCGTAGATCTCAACAATCCGGCCGCGCGGCAGGCCGCCAATGCCCAGCGCGATATCCAGCCCCAGCGACCCCGTCGAGATCCCCTCGATGTCCATCCGCTGCTCTTCACCGAGCTTCATGATGGAGCCTTTGCCAAAGCTCCGCTCAATCTGCGCAAGTGCGGCATCCAAAGCGTTCTTCTTGTCCATGCCGGCTCCCTCAACCACGCGCAATTCTGGCGTCCCCATCCGATCCTCCATTATCCATATGGGCCGGCAGCATGCAAACGCATCGCGTCGCGCCGCTGATCCGAACATACACCATTTGTTCTCGTCTCGCAAGAACAATTTAGGTTTTGGAGAACATCTGCTGTCTCGTGGCAGCGCAAGACGCAGCTTGCGTTGCCAGGCACGGAGCGCCAGCCACAGGTCAAGCACCTGGCGCGGGTCTGAAGTGCGGTTGCACATGCGGTCAGCAGGAGCTCAGACGCTGCGTTCACCGCTCAACGCCGACTTCACCGTGGCCACAAGATCCTTCAGCTGAAACGGCTTGGCCAGGTACATGAAGTCATCATTGTCATCGAGCGTCTTGAGGGCGTCCTCTGCATACCCCGAAATGAAGATGATCCGCAGGTCGGGCTGGCTGCGCCGCAGCTCTTTGAGCAGTGTGGGGCCGTCCATCTCCGGCATGACGATATCGCTGACGACCAGATCAACACGCTGCTCGGCGGCCATGAAAACCTCCAGGGCCTCGGTGCCGCTGCCGGCCTCGAGTACTTTGTAGCCCTGACGAGACAGCGCGCGTGCGGCAAACTTTCGCACGGCTTCTTCGTCCTCGACGAGCAACACGGTGCCGCTGCCGGTGAGGTTGAGCGTTGCCGCCGATGCCGACGGCTTGCGCGCAGGCTCCACCTCTGTTTCCACCCCCACGTGGCGTGGAAGATAAATACGGAAAGTGGTCCCGATGCCCACCGCACTGTCGCAGAAGATGAAGCCACCGGTCTGCTTGATGATGCCGTAGACCATGGAGAGCCCAAGGCCGGTTCCCTTGCCGACCTCCTTGGTGGAAAAGAACGGCTCGAAAATCTTCTCCACCACGTCGCGTGGCATGCCGGTGCCCGTGTCGCTCACTTCGCAGACGACATAGTCTCCCGCAGGAAGCGTCTCGGAGAGGTCTGAACGCACCTTATCCTCCCCGAGGTTGTAGGTGCGAATGGCGAGGCTCCCGCCATCAGGCATCGCGTCACGTGCATTCACGGCGAGGTTCATGATCACCTGCTCGAACTGTGTCTGATCCGCCTTGATGGGCCACAGGTCAGAGCCGTAGGTGACGTCGAGTTCGATGGTCTCGTCCAGGATGCTGCTGAGCCAGATCGACCAGTCCTGGATCACCTCCGTGAGGTTGAGCACGCGTGGTCGCAGCGTCTGCTGGCGCGAAAATGCAAGCAATTGCCGCACGATACCGGCTGCGCGGCTGGCATTCTGCTTGATGGCCATGATGTCTTTGAAGGCCGGGTCCGACGGGCGGTGCGATCCGAGGAGAAAATCAGATGACAAGGTGATTGTGGTCAGGACGTTGTTGAAGTCATGCGCCATGCCGCCTGCGAGTTGACCGACGGCCTGCATCTTCTGGCTTTGCGCAAATCGCGCTTCCAGCTCACGCTGCTGTGTGGTCTCAACGGCGTAGATCAGGACTGAGCTTTCGGCGTCTTGGTCGGCAGCCGCGATGTCCCTGGCGGCCGCGGGGCTCACGCTGTCGCCCGCCTGCTCAGGCAGAACCTCCACGGCGGCCACGAAGGCCTGCGCACTGTAGCGCCCTGCTGGGCCGAAGGTCAGGTCAATGGGACCGGCGCCGCGTCCATGTCGCAAGGCCGCCTGTATCGCGTCGGCAAGCCGCGCGTGATTTTCCTCCCCCACGATCTGGTTGAGGGCCGCGATCCTCGTCTGGCTGGGCGCGCAGGCTGCACCACCCGTAAGGGGCGCGTCCGTCGCGGCACCATCGTTCTCACCCGTGCGACCGAACAATCCGTGGAAGGCCGGGTTTGCCTTCACCAGATGACCGTCAGCCCGCACGCTCGCCACAGCGATGGGTGCAAAATCGAACACCCGCTCGAAGTCGTCGAGAACGCTTGCCGGGCAGCCGGCCGCATCCGTCGCGCTCTGCCCCGGCAACCCGGCCACCCCGTTGGCCGTGCCGACAACCGTGCCATTTGCGGACGATCTCTCCGCGGCGGCGTGTCCCTGGGCCATCGGAGGGGCCGTCTCGCCCGGCTCCTCGACGCTTGCGAGCATCAGGTTGTGCTGGGTGTGTGATGAGGCCTGGAACGGTGCGACCCGCAGGCGCATGCGTTGCGCCGGGCGACGGATCACACTCACCGGGACGACCGCCGCGCCAGGGGGCGGTGCAACGGGGCTTGCGCCCTCACACGCCCCAAGCCCACTCATGCGGCCTAACGCGTCGATGCTTTCCGGCGTGAGAACGTTGGAGAGTGCCGTGCCTTCCAGCAACCCAGGCGCGTTCAACGTGGTGGCTGCTGCATCATTGCCGATCACGGCCTGCCCATCCCAGTCGATCAGCAGCACCGGCATAGGCGCCACGCTCAACAGTGGATCGAGCAACCGCGCGCGTGCCACCCGTTGTGCAGCGGCAAACCGCCCACGCGCCGCGCCGAGCGCATCGCTCGAAGGCACGGCCGATGGCCTCGCTTCAGGGCGCTCGTCTGGCTCACCGTTATCGTCACCAAGGCCGTCTCCGTCAGCGCTCGCGTTGAGGGTTGGATGCGCTGCGTCGCAGGTGCCGCCGGCAGGCTCAAGAAGGGCGCCAATGGCGACATCGCTCGCCTCCGGACCGATCAGTTCGCCAAGGGCAACGCCTGCTGCCTCAAGATCAAAGTCGCCCGCCTCGCCCGGCAGATCGCCCCGGCGTGCCGACATTATCGGCGAAAAGGTCCACTGGCATGAGACCATGCCAGAGGCCGGTCCAGTGTGCGCTTCAGGGTGAGAGGGGTTTTGCGTGCGGGCCTCGATGAGCCGCCGAGCCTCGACGCGAAGTCCGATCGGCTGGCGGTCCTCAGCGCCTGGAACCCGCCACTGCGCCAACCATCCTGAGTGCCGTCCCCAGCGCTGCGTTAATGGCACGGTGAGCGCGACGTCCTCACCGTGGATGAGCCGTTCTGCCAAGCCGGTCAGCGGACCCGGGCGCCCTGACAGAATGGCCAGTTGGGCATTGATATCCTCAATGCTGCTCGCGGGCGGGAGATCAAACACGTCACGGGCCGACGCATTGGCGAACGCAATGGCGCCCGTGTCATCGCTCAGGACGACCGGTGCACCGATGCGCTCCAGATGGGCGCACACCTGATACTCAGGGCCGGCGCTTCGGCCTCCGGGCGCCCGGGTGACAAGCCCAAACGCGTAAGCGGCGAGCGCGAACAACCCGATGCCGGAGAACACGCTGAGCGTGGCAAGGACGAACGGCGCCGCCGCGCCCGGCACCCCGGACGCCAGCAGACCCAGAATGGCCGCTGCGGCGATGCCGCCCGCGATGATGGCGAGCCGCCAACCGCCCCAGGTGGATCCGTTGTGCGCGCGAACACCGGGTGCATCGGGGGCTTCGAACGCGCTTGTGCGCGAAGCGGTCGGCTCTGCCGGCGGCTGAAGGATGGGCTGGCGTTTTGGCTGGGCCTTGGAATGGGCCTCGGAGTGGGCGTCGGGCTGAACATGCAATGAAGCGCTGGCGTGGCCATCGCTGAACGCATCGACATCGGCGTCGCGCCAATGGCCATTGTCGGCACGGCCAGGTTCAGCCGGAAGAAATCCCGAAGGCGCTGTGTCCGTCAGGGGCTCACTCTCGATCGCAAAGTCGGTGTCCGCGGGCGCACTGACGGCGCCAGGCGCCCCCGCACCGTCAACCGCCGCATCCGGGCCGGCGGCATAGTGGTCTGGCAATGGGTCGCCATCGCCCAGCGGCGCCTGGACCTCACCGCCCTCAATTTGCGGCTCCGCGGTGGCGAAAGACGCCGTGGCACGCCCCTCAAACACCGGTTGTCCAGCGGTCGTGAACATGGGCTTGGCGCTGGGGTGAGGTCGCGCGGCTTGCAGACGGCGCGCCACCTCGGTGATGCGTCGGGCGCTGTCGCGTGTGTTGCCGTCGTCATCGCTGCGCTGCAGTGGCGCAAGCGTGCCGGCCGGCAGGAGTGCGGGATGTGCATCCTGCGATGTTGCTGACGGTCGCACGGCAGAAGCCGCTGCACCGGGCGGGGCCATCGCAGTGTTCATGGGCACGGTTTGCCCGGCCGCATGGTCGTTCATGGCTGTGGGCCGGCCGCCGGCGGCAAACACGGGCTGGCCCCGGCCGTGGCGCGGTTGCCCCGATACCACCGTGGCAGAGACGCGCTGGCCCGTGCCGCCAGATGACGCCTGTCGCTCTGCGCCGCCCAGCGATCCGGCCGCGGACGGTCGGTCGCGCTGAGGGTCGTTCACACTCATGCTGCTCCTGTCCGGCGCGCGCCCAATGGCCAAATGACCGCCTGCGAGATGTGCCGCAGCCCGCCTGACCCGACGTACCCGATTCTCGCAACCCGCCCGTGCCGGTCCTGCCAAGTCACCACCCAACGCCACGCTTTTCCCCATGTCTCGGCGCTGTCCGGGCATCGGCGGTAAAGCATTGATGTTCCAGCACGGTCCAATTCCGGACAACGCCTTCATCAAAGCTAACAGGCCCTAAGCGCGTAGCCCGACACTCGCGCAATTGGGTTAAGGGGGGCTAAAGTCCGGTGAACGATCTCTTTGCACTTGCCGCATTGGAGCACACGGTCGCGCACTGATTGCGCACGCAGTCGCTCGTGGCGCCGCATCCCCGCCACACCGCACGGTCGCGCCGACACAACACCCACGCAGTGAATGCGCACTGGCGATGTGGACAGGTGCCGCACCACTGGCGTCGCCATTGTCGATGCGGTACGGCCAACCCAGCGCTGTGTGAGGGTCTGCGCTGGCGATGGCGTTCGCCCGCCGAATGCAGCGGAACACAGACCGCCTTGAGTTCGTCCGTTTCGATCACAAGAAACTTAAGCGAAAGACGAACATCAGGGCAGAGACAGAGAGGCTGTCATGCAAATTCAGTTTTGCGGGCAGCTCCTGGGGGCAGGAACGGTCGACCATGTTTGAGATCATTATCGCCATCGCGGTGCTGGCCATCGCCGGCGGGGCACTCTGGGCCTTTCGCGAGCAGATCTTCGGCGGCGGATCAGCGCCGACGCTGTTCGGCAGCCAGCGCGAGCGTCGGCTAAACGTCGTCGAAAGTGCGAACGTTGACGGACGGCGCCGCCTGGTCCTGGTCCAGCGCGACGGGGTGGAGCATCTCGTCATGATCGGCGGACCGATTGATGTCGTCATCGAGACAGGCATCGGACGCCCCCGTCAGCCTGCCGCCGTGCCGAACCAACGCAGCGGTGGCGACGTTGGTCACACGCGCAACCAAGGGGCCGGCGGCGGTGCCGCGCATCATGGGGGGCCAGGGGCTGGACCCACGCTCGGCTCGCAAGGTGGGCTTGGCCCGCAAGGGGGCTACCCCTCAGGTTACAATGGCCCCGGGCAGCGTCCGGCGCCCGCGCAGCCATCGCGCGGCCCAAATTTGGGTGGACCAGCACCGACGCGCGGCCGCGTTGAACCCACCAGCTGAGGCGCACTGGGCGCGCTCTCATTACGGGCCGGCACCGAGCGCAATGCCGCGCCCCCGGCAGACCCCGGGTGGCTTGTGCTTGCGCCGGGACAGCCTTGCACTTTTTGCCTCGCGCACACGCGCTGGTTGCGGCTTGCTGAGCCGCCAAGTCATTCGCTGTGCACACACGCATGAACTGGGCCGCGGGCACCGCACTTTGAATCGTCGGGTGCGCCTCCAGTGGCACGGATCCCATCGGCGGCCTGAACCGTGAGCCAGCGCAGTCCGCTTCGCCCGCCGCCCTTTCCCGCTCGACATGAGACACGGAACATGAGCGCGCTTTTTCCAGGCCGCCTTCTGTCAGCTGCCATCGCGACCCTCTCTTCTGCCGTCGTCATCACGCTGGCCGCACTCGCCGCATTTGCCCCACTCTCCCCGTTGGGGCCACTGGGGCCAACGTCGCTGCTTGCGCCGACACCAGCTTTCGCGCAGACCAACGGCGATGCCGTTCAGCGCCTGATCACCGACAGCCGCAACGCCATAAACGGCTGGAGCACGCTGATCGATGGCGTGGAGAAAAGGATCGAGCGCTTCATCGCCAACGGTGAAGCGCCGCCGGAGATCCGGGACGAACTTGAGCCTGTGCGCCAGCAAGCGATCGACCTGTCAGCGCGCATCACGCCATCCATTGCATCTGCCCAGGAACTGCTGGATGCGCTCGGCCCGCCGCCGGACCCCAACGGGCAGACCAGCGAACTGCCCAGCGTGGCGAGCGAGCGCGAGCGGCTCACCAGCCAACTCAATACGCTCACCGCGTTACGCAACCGGGCACGGCTGACGCGCGAGCGGATCGAGGTCCTGTTCGATCGGGCGGACCGCGCGCGCCGCTCCTTCTTCCAGGCCCGCCTTCTCGACCACAATGAGACGCTGCTGACCGGCCAGTTCTGGCTCAATCTGCCGCGCGATCTGGCGCGCACCGGCACGCAAATCAGCCAGGTTTCCTACGACTGGATGCAACGCGCGCGACCGTGGTGGCCTCTGGCGGGCGTTCTCGCATTGGCCCTCGGGCTCGGCCTTGCGACGCGCGCCGGCGTACAGCATTGGCGGCGCCAACGCGCCGAGGGGGGCGCTGACCCAAGCAGCTTCCTTGAGCGGGCCCAATCCGGCCTGAAGATGTCCGTTGCGCGGGCACTGCCAGCCGTGATCGCCGTCGCCATTCTTCCGTTCGGCTTCAGCATCATCAATCTGATGCCCCTGACAGTTGCCCCGATCGTCCAGGGCCTTGCGTGGGGCGTGGCCGTCTATTTCGTTCTGTGGGCGATCGCGAAATCGATTCTTGCACCCAATCACAGCGGCTGGCGGCTTTTGTCGCTCAGCGACGATGTTGCGCGCGGACTGTATGTGCGACTGCACTGGTTGATTGCCGTTGCCGGCATCGACATCGCGCTGGCCGCGCTCTTGCGCGGCGTGGTCGCGCCGGCATCCGTCACCACCCTGCTCGACATCCTCTTTGCCGTGGTTTCTGGCCTTCTGCTCATGTCGATGCTGCGCATGGCGTGGCGGCACGCCCGCCAGGATGATGCGGCCGGCCCCGCATCAGGACCGGCGGCCGAGGCCGACGTTGCGCATTATTGGTGGCCCATCTGGTTGAAGGTGCCACTTTGGCTTGTCGCGATTGCCGTCGTGCTGGCGCCGCTTGCCGGGTACGTCGTGCTCGGCCGCTTCATGGCAGAGCAGATCCTGCTTTTGCTCGGGCTCAGTGCGGCGGTCTGGCTGGCCCATGAGGCTGTGAACACAGGCCTGCGCGCCGCGATCACCGAGGACCAGCCTTTCGGTCGCTGGCTGGCAAACGGCCTGGGGTTTGGCGAGACGCAGCGCGATATCCTGGCAACGGCGCTTGCGGTCTTGTTCGACATCACCCTGCTGATTGCCGTTGTGCCGGTCCTGCTCCTCCAGTGGGGCTATTCCATCTCAACGGTGCAGGCGTGGCTGCACGCTGCCATTTTCGGGTTCAAGATCGGTGACGTCGAACTCTCGTTGACGCGCATCGGCATTGCCATCGCCATCTTTGCCGGCATTCTTTTCATCATCCGCGCCATACAACGCTGGTTCGACCGGCGGATCGTTCAGCCTCAGCGCGTCGACGCCGGTCTCGCCAATTCTCTCAGCACGGGCATCGGCTACGTTGGCTTTCTTCTCGCAACGGTCGCCGGCATTTCTTACGCGGGCCTGGATTTCACAAACCTAGCCATCGTCGCCGGCGCCTTGTCAGTGGGCATCGGGTTTGGCCTGCAAAGCATCGTCAACAATTTCGTCTCCGGCCTGATCCTGCTGATTGAACGCCCAATCAAGATTGGAGACTGGGTGATTGCCGGCGATGCGCAGGGCTACGTCAGGCGCATTTCGGTGCGATCCACCGAGATTGAAACGTTTGACCGTGCCACGGTGATTGTACCCAACGCGGACCTCATCTCCAATCGGGTGACGAACTGGACCCACCGAAACTCGGTCGGACGTGTCGTCATTCGGATCGGCGTGTCGTACGGTGCCGATCCGGATCAGGTGATCGACATCCTCACGAAAACCGCGCGCAATCACCCATTGATCCTGGGGCATCCGGCGCCGTTTGTGGTGTTTGAAGACTTCGGATCGAGCGCGCTCGACTTCTCATTGCGCTGCTACATCGCCGATGTGAACAATCTGCTGAGCGTGAGCAGCGAACTGCGTCTTGGGCTTTTGCGGGCCTTGCGCAGTGCCCAAATCGAGATCCCGTTCCCGCAGCAGGATGTCCACTTGCGGGACTTGGACAACGTAAAAAGTGGGATTGCCTCAGCCCTGGAGCGTGCCCGCGCTGAAATCCGGGCCCGTCAGGCCGCACAGGCAACACCGACATCGCAGAGCGAACCGCCCACAGATCGTGGTCCCGCAACGCCGACCACGTCCGATCGTGGGCTTGGCGGCGCCCCAGATCGGCGCGGCGAACGGCATAACCCTTCCCCGTCGCGGTCGCCGATCCAGAACAGCGGGGATCGCGAACATGACCCGGACGCGACCGGCAGCGACGCGACAGATGCGCCCTCGAGTTGAGGCACCATGTTAGGCCTCGCGGGAGGCACTCGCGCGTTTCTACGGTGATTAGCGGTCGGCGAAATCCGACGCCGACAGCGTGCGCGGAGCCATGGGCACCTGCCGCGTTTGAACGGTATGGCTGGCCTGTGGCGCCACAGCCGGCGCATCGACGGAGCGCGCTGCATCCGTGCCGAATGGCAGACCAATGGCCACGGCAAGAAAAACAACCACAGCCAGGACATTGAGCAGGATGCGAAGATCGGCGGACGTCAACCGGCGCGAAGCCATCACCGCGTGATCCTGCGCATTCGCCTCGATAACCGCCGCGATCCGTTCCATCCCAAATCTCCTCTAAGCCTCACGCCGGAGGCAAGATGGGAGATTGTGGTAAATGGACGGTTAATCGCAGCGCCATATTTGGTCACGCTGGTCCGTAATGCGGCTTGAGGCGAGTGTAGCGCATCTGACGTTTGGTCCACGTCTGCTGCCAAGCTCGAAACCAAACGACAGATGCAAAAGCGAAACGAGATACCATAAGTTGCTCGTGTTCCTCATGGTTCTGAAATTTGCTCAAGCGCGTGACGCCAGGAGGGAAGCAAATGTCAGAACCAGAACACTGCAATCAGGTCCTGCCGGCGTACCAACGCTTGGCCAGATCCATCGTCATGATTTGACTGGCGCAAGTGGCCGTGAGCGCTTTCACCGTCCGCATCCCGCCTGCCAGCAGAACGTCAACGCTCCCGCCGGGCGAGAAAGGCAAGCCGCTCGAAAAGTTGCACATCCTGCTCGTTCTTGAGCAGAGCGCCATGGAGCGGTGGAATGGCGTTGGAGGCGTTGGCCGCCCTCAGGGCCTCCGGCGGGACATCATCGGCCACAAGCAGCCGGATCCAATCCAGCAACTCGGACGTCGAGGGCTTTTTCTTGAGGCCCTGTACATCCCTCAGTTCATAGAAGACGGCCAATGCCTCCCGCAGAAGCGCCGATTTCAACCCCGGATAATGGACCTCAACGATCGCCTTCATGGTCTCGGCGTCGGGAAAGCGAATGTAGTGGAAAAAGCAGCGCCGCAGGAACGCGTCAGGCAACTCTTTTTCGTTGTTTGAAGTGATCATGACGATCGGACGCACGGCGGCCGAAACGCGCTGGCCGGTTTCGTAAACGTCGAACTCCATGCGATCGAGTTCCTGCAGCAGGTCGT
>CAZGNQ010000114.1:0-10166 GCA_964527285.1 uncultured Hyphomicrobiales bacterium
GGAGCAGTTGGGCCGTGAATCCCCCACGGTATGCATCGGCGCCGCGTTGACCCCCTGGCTTGAGGGCGCAACCCCTGACGCCTGGCGTGATGCGGTCTTCTGGGAGTTCGACTTCCGCACCGTCGGCGCAGACCAGCAGGCCTGCGGGCTCGCGCCGGATGACTGCACACTCAACGTCGTGCGCAGCCGGGAGCACAAGTATGTTCATTTCACCGGACTGCCGCCGCTGTTCTACGATCTTGCGGCAGACCCGTTCGAACTGGAAAACCGCGCCGGCGATCCGGACCACGCCGCCCATGTGATGCGGTACGCGCAGGCGCTCCTCAGCCATCGCATGCGCCATGCCGAGCGCAGCCTGGCAAACACCGTGCTCAGCCCGCAGGGGCTTGTCAGCGATGTCCGCCCGCGTCCCGCCATCACGCTGACGGGTTGACCTTGTCTGGCGCAGACGCGCCGGTTCACACCGCTCCAAAACACCAGTAGCGTGCCCGGCTGGCACCGGCCGCAAAGAGCCGGGCACGAGCGCCAGAACCACAACTCCAGACCGCATCAGTCGGTGGCATCATTGGGAGGAACAGCATGATACAGACCGCGCTTGCGGGCCGCGCAGGACGCGCGCCCTCGGTCTTTTCTATGGCCGCAGCGGCGATGCTCGGGGCAGCCGGCTTTATCGCAGCCACAGGGGCAGCCGCGGCAGAAGGCGTAAAGATCGGCATGATCACCACGCTGTCGGGCGGCGGCGCGTCGCTCGGCATCGACATCCGCGACGGTTTCCAGCTCGCCGTGAAGGAGAAGGGCGGCCAGCTTGGCGGCGTGAAAACCGAGGTGATCGTCGTCGACGATGCCCGCAAGGTCGGCAATGCCAAGCAGATTGCCACGCGCATGCTGGAGCAGGACAACGTCGACATCGTCACCGGGATCGTCTGGTCAAACCTGGCGCTCGCCGTGGTGCCGTCGGTGACGCGCGCCGGCAAGTTCTACCTGAGCCCCAATGCCGGACCATCGCGTTTGGCGGGGCGAAACTGCGATCCGAACTATTTCAATGTGGCCTGGCAGAACGACAACCTGCACGAAGCGGCCGGCCAGTTCGTCACCCAGAGCGGCTACAAGAAGGTCTACGTGCTCGCGCCCAACTACCCGGCAGGAAAAGACGCGATCACCGGCTTCAAGCGCTTCTACGAGGGTGAGATCGCGGGCGAAGTTTATACCAAGCTCGGCCAGGTGGACTACGCCGCTGAGATCGCCAACCTGCGTGCCGCAGCGCCCGAGGCAGTGTTCTTCTTCCTGCCGGGTGGCATGGGGATCAATTTCGTCAAGCAGTACGAGCAGTCTGGCCTGATGAAGAGCGTGCCCCTGTTCGGTCCGGCGTTCTCATTCGATCAGGGCATCCTGAAAGCGGTCGGACCGGCGGCGGTGGGCGTCATCAACACCTCGCAGTGGAGCCCGGACCTCGACAACGCTGCCAACCTCGCTTTTGTCGCCGCGTTCCGCAAAGCCTACGGACGCACACCGTCGCTCTATGCCAGCCAGGGCTATGACACCGCCAACCTGATCGACGCAGCACTGCGGGCCACGGGTGGCAAGCTGGCCGATGCGGATGCGTTGCGCGCCGCGCTGAAGACGGCGGATTTTGCGTCCGTGCGCGGGCCGTTCCGGTTTGGCAACAACCATCACCCCGTCCAGCGGATCTACGCCCGCGAGGTGACCAAGGACGGCGACACATACACAAACCGTCTGGTGGGCACCGTGTTCGAGGATCACGCCGATGCCTATGCGGGCGAATGCGCGATGTAGAGATTGACGCGTCACATCAGACACACACAAAAAAAGGGGCGCTCGAAGCGCCCCTCCTGCCAGGGTCCATCGACCCTGAACCATCCTCCAACCTGTCATATCAGTTGGTGGCAGCTTCTTCGGTCTTCGTCTCGGAGACGAGGTAGGCCACGATGTCGTAGCGGTCCTTCTCCTTGCGCAGGCCGTTGAACGCCATCTTCGTGCCCTTCACGTACTGGCGCGGCTTCTCCAGGTATTCAAACATGATCTCCTGGGTCCAGACGAGGCCTTCCTCGCCCTTCTTGGCCATGCCCTTGGAGTATTTGTAACCGTCGATGCTGGCGGCCGGACGGCCGATGATGTTCACAAGGTGCGGACCAACCTTGTTGCGCTCTTTATTGATCTCGTGGCACGTCTTGCACTTGCGAAAAACGCGCTCGCCCTTCTTCACATCGCCTTTTGATGCAATGTCGCCGTCCTGAGCGAGGGCAGCCGGTGCGCCGGAAACAGCCAGTGCGCCGCAGGCTGCAATCGCGAAAATCCAGTTCTTCAAGATTGTTCTCCCTAGTCTGGGTGGTGCGTTCACTTCCCGTCACGCGGTCTACACTTCGCCCGGCGCGCCTCGCAAGGGTTGTCGTGCGACTGTGTCACGTCTCGGTGTCAACGACTGTTGATCGGTGTTGGTTCCCGACTTGCGCGTCAGTCTGACCATGACGGGGCTGAATTGTCGATGAATTGTGGTGTGAAGCGGCATCTCCTCAGCCCGACACGCCCGGCGCCGGCGCAACGGTGCCACGCACGTCCTCAACCGCGCCGGTGAGCACGAATGCGACAAGACGCGCGGGATCAACCGGCCCTGGCAGCCGCACGGCCCCTCCCGGCACGCTCTGGGCGCCCAGACGTTCATAGAACGGCGGATCACCCACCAGCAGGACCGCCCGGCAGCCTGCGCAGGCTGCGGCGTCGCACGCGGCCCGCACAAGACCTGCCCCGATCGCCTGGCGCTGTGCGCGCGGGGCCACACAAATCGGGCCCAAGAGCTGGAAACCGGCAACACCGTCGAGTGTGATCGCGGTCATGCGCACGGAACCGATCAGCTCACCCGCCCGGTCAGCGACACGGCATAGCGGTGTGACGTCGGGTGTGCCCTCGCGCACACGGAACGCCGTTCTCGCAAAGCGTCCTGGCCCGAAAACGCCCGCGTGCAGGGCCGCGATACCAGGCACGTCACCCGAAGCGGCCGGGCGGATCTCGATCGCACAATGTGCCCCGACCGGTGCGTCTGCGGCGACCGGTGGGCTGGCGAGATCCACGTTTTGCGGCGTTCTGACAGCGTCCGGCGCGGGGCCGTCAGACGGCGCCATCATATGAAAAGGGTCCATCACGCGGCCCAGTTGGGATTGATTGTTGCCCCGCGGAAGATCTCATCCATGCGGCGCCGGGCGCCCACAACGGTGCCGTCGGGCAAGGCATCAATGTGGAAAAAACCCTGCTCGGCAATCTCCTTGTTGGGCGCCGGCACGTGATCGCGATGCCAGTCCCGCACGATGAACAGTGCGATATGATCTCCGGGAAACGCTGCGAAGTTTGCAAACACGCCATGGAGCTGGGGCTCGGCCACAGGCTTGACGCCGGTCTCTTCCATCAACTCGCGCCTGAGGCTGAGTTCGACCGTTTCATTGAACTCCACACCACCGCCGGGAAAATGCCAGCCGGGACGATAACCATGGCGCACCAGCAGAACCCGGTTTTCGCCATCGATGACCACACCTTGAACGCCGAGTGTGAGCGCGCGCGTCATGCGCCAATAGACCTGAAACACGCGATTGATCATGTCTGCCTCGTCGCTGTGCCCCAGCGGCACCGATCGGAAGTGGGAAGATCATACCTTGGCCGTGGAGCGCGTAGACCTTCGTGCTGCGCTGCGAAAGGGTCGAGCGCGTTGGCGTCTTGATCTGGCCGCCCCCACCCGGATAACCCCACCTCGCCAGCGCACGTCATCAGCTCACTTCAGTTGGCGGGCGAAAGCGCACGGACAGGGCAAGGCCCGCGCGGCTGCCCTCCACGCATTACCGCTCTGCCGTTTGGCCACCGGCCCCTGAAGGCCACGCAGGCCACGGTTCGAAAGGTCCGATCATGAGTGATGCACAAGCCTCCCTCTCCGTGTCGGATGCCACGGGCACATCCATGCGTCGCGATGAGGCCACAGCCGGTGGCCCGATTTCACGGGCGCGCGCGCATTTGCGGGCCTTTGTGACCAGCAAGCCGATCGAAAACACAATCACTGGCATTATCATTCTGAACGCTATTACGCTTGGATTGGAAACCTCCGACAGCGTCATGGCCGTCTGGGGCGATGAGCTGTTGATGATCGACAAGGCTGTCCTCATCATCTTCGTCGTTGAGTTGATTTTGCGCATGATTGCGCACGGTGCAGCCTTCTGGCGCGACCCTTGGAGCCTGTTCGATACTGCCGTCGTCGCGGTCTCGCTTGCGCCAGCCTCAGAGCAATTCAGCGTGCTTCGCTCACTGCGGATCATCCGGGCGCTGCGCCTGATCTCGGCCTTCCCAACCATGCGGCGCGTCGTGGAAGGGCTGATCCGAGCGATCCCATCGATGGGCACCGTGGTGATGCTGCTGCTGCTGATCTTCTACGTCTTCTCGGTCATGGCGACGAAGCTCTATGGCGACAGCTTTCCGGAGTGGTTCGGGACGATTGGTGCATCGTCCTACACACTGTTCCAGATCATGACGCTGGAGGGTTGGTCGGATGGCATCGTGCGCCCGGTGATGGAAAAGCACCCCTATGCGTGGGGCTTTTTCGTACCGTTCATCCTGATCACCAGCTTTGCGGTGCTAAACCTCTTCATCGGTATCATTGTGGACGCCATGTCGGGCGAGCACAGCGAAACGAGGGCACAGGTCAGCCGCTCGGTGGAGGATGCTGAGCACGAGGTCGAGGCCGACATTGCTCAGGTCCTGGCGGAGGTGCGGGCACTGCGCGCCGAAGTGGCGAGCCTCAAATCGGCTGACGGTGGTCCGGCGCCTGCGGGATGACCACAATCACCTGTCGCGTTGAACAGGCTCGGCCATGCGCGCGGGGCTCGACACTGCAGGCGTGCGGGCGGGGAGAGGGCAATCGTGAGCACGCCACGGGGCCGCCAGGATATGCCGACACCGCCAACAGACACGCGCGTCCGGCCTTCAAGCCGCAACAGCGAAACGACCGCCCCCCGGCGCGGTCGCAGGCCTGCAATCAACCTTGCACTCCAGGGCGGGGGCGCCCACGGCGCCTTCACATGGGGCGTGCTGGATGCACTGCTCGAAGCCGACCGCTTCGACATTGCAACGGTCACCGGCACATCGGCCGGTGCAGTCAACGCCGTGGCGCTGGGCCATGGCTGGCTCGGCATGCCGGCAACGCCACCAGGTGCGGTGCCGTCGCAAACCGGCGCCATGCACGAGGGGCCGGCTGGCGCGCGCGAAAGCCTGCGGGCGGTCTGGCAGGCAATTGCGGACAAGCGCACACTGGGCCGCAGCCGCCCCTTGAAGACCCACACCGTGCCAAAAGGCGATGCGGACGATGCCGACGCCACCTCTTTGGAAGACCTTGAGCGCCTCTTGACGAGCGTCGCGGAGACGGCGGGGCGTGCTTCCGGGTTCTCTCCGCTTGTCGACGCGGCCAGCCATGCGCTTCTGCAGCTTGCATCGCCCTATACGCTCAACCCGCTTGAGCTGAACCCGCTGCGCGATGTGCTGGAGCAGAGCATCGACTTCGCGCGCTTGGCAGCGGCGTCTCGCCATGCGGCGCATCGGCCGCGCCTCACACTGGGCGAACGTCTTCGGCGGCGGTTTGTGGGCCGGCAGACCCATGCGCGCCCGTCGCCGCGCGTGCGGGTCGCGGCGACCGACCTGCACACCGGGGCGCCGCACGCGTTCGTTGGCCCTCACGTCACGCTTGAGGCCGTGCTCGCCTCGGCGTGCCTGCCAACGCTGCACCACGCCGTGATCGTCGACGGCCAGCCCTACTGGGACGGCGGCTTTTCCGCCAATCCGGAGATCATTCCGCTGCTCAATGAGCCCCGTGTGCGCGACACCATGGTGATTGTCCTCAATCCGTTGGGGCCCGAGACCCCGCCGCGCACGGCGGCCGGCATCGCCGGCGAGACGGCCCGCCTCACGTTTCACCGCCCACTGCAGCGGGACCTGACGGAGATCGCCCGCACGCGCGCCGATGGTGCGGACCGCCACCGGGCCAGCCAGCGCGCTGAGCTGTGGCGGGCGCACAGGCTCCACTCCATCAGCGCGGCACGCATGACGCGCGCGCTGCCCGCCTCATCCAAGCTGCAACCGACACCGGAGCTTGTGGAAACACTGTTTCACGCAGGGCGTGCGGCGGGGCGGACGTGGATGGATCGCCACGGGGCAGCAGTCGGCCAGCGCGAGACGTTCGACTGGCGCGGCATTGTGGGAGCCCAGCCAGAAGATTTGGCCGGATAACGACGCTTTCCTGGCGTTTTTCGACATTGGAAGAGCGATTCCCACCGCCGTGGATCGCCATGCAAAAACGGCATGCCACTTATGAAATCTCGTCTCTTTTGCCCCTCGCGAAACGGGAACATATGCCCGGCTCGCGTGGGCAGTGCGGCTGCTGCGGCGATGGTATCCACTTTCAAAAATGGGGGTGTTGCAATGGGCATTGCAGCAATCGAAAACAGCGAAACGGGCCGTGTGTCATCGAACACTGCAACGGCGTCCAACAAGCATCGTGCAGGTTTTTCTGCGCGCGCGATGGAACTGGTTGCCAGCCTCGGCACGGTCACATCCGAGCGTGTCCTGAGCTTCAAGAACGAGCGTGAACTGCGGGATCTGGGCATCGCACGCCCGACAGACGGCCGCCAGCTGAGCTGCGACGTTGCCACCATGCATGCGGTTCTGAACAGCCGTCCATAGCTTCGATGTGTGCGGCCGTGCCGGCCCAGGCCCGGCCTTGACCATCGCCATGACCACAAAAAGGCTCACCCATTGCGGTGGGCCTTTTTGCTTTTGTCCCTATGCAATCGAATTGAAATAAACCGCTTGTTTCAATCCTACCGTTTTTAAAGATATTTTTGGTGAACGATCGCGGCAGTGCATGTCGAAAGCGAGCCCACATCAAAAATGCTGCCTTCAAACATTGCAGCAACCGCGCCGAGAGGCACAATCAAAGCGCCGCCTCCTGAGGTCGCATTGCAATGGTGAGCAGAAGGCAACACCCGACCGCCCCACCGGCGCACAATGGCCTCTTTATGTGCACCGCAGCAATGGCGGCCGATGGTTCTGCTTGGCAAGCCCACCATTATCCGCTTGTTCTGGCGCGCAGCTGCCCCGATCACGGCACCGCGCCGCCATGGTTCCATGCCCGGCGGTAACAGTGTGACACGGCCACGCCGCCCGCCTGGAGGCGCCCGCTCGGGACAGGCACGACAACTGCGATGATCGCTGGGGCTCTTGGGCCTGCTGCTCAAGAACAGCGATCGCGACCTGGAGACGAAGACATGACCAGCATCGACGCGGGCTCTGCGACCCCCACCTCAGCCGCGGGTCAGTGGGTCTACCGTTTCGGCGGCGGGTCCGCTGAGGGCGAGGCGTCGATGCGCAACCTGCTCGGCGGCAAGGGTGCGAACCTGGCGGAGATGGCGCGTCTCGGGTTGCCGGTGCCACCGGGCTTCACGATCACGACGGACGTTTGCACGTCGTTCTACGATCACAACGAGACCTTCCCGGACGCGCTCAAGGCCCAGGTGGACGCTGCCATGGCCTTCATTTGCGACACGGTGGGCGCGCGCTTTGCCGATCCGTCCAACCCGCTGCTCGTTTCGGTGCGCTCTGGCGCGCGCGTTTCCATGCCAGGCATGATGGACACCGTCCTCAACCTCGGCCTTAACGAGGAGACGGTCGACGGGCTCGCGGCGCGGTCGGGCGATGCGCGTTTTGCCTACGACAGCTTCCGGCGCTTCATTCAGATGTACGCCAACGTCGTCATGGGCGTGGACCACGGCATCTTCGAAGACATTCTGGAGAACCAGAAAAACGCTGCCGGTTTTGGCCAGGACACCGAGCTGACGGCGGAAGACTGGCAGGAGGTGATCGCCCTCTACCGCGAAGCGGTCGCCCAGGAAGCCGGCCGGGACTTCCCGATGGACCCCCACGACCAGCTTTGGGGTGCCATCGCTGCGGTGTTTTCATCCTGGCAGACCCGGCGCGCCGTCACCTACCGCCGGCTGCATGATATCCCGGATAACTGGGGCACGGCCGTCAATGTCCAGGCCATGGTGTTCGGCAACCGCGGCCAGACAAGCGCCACGGGCGTGGCCTTTACCCGCAACCCCTCCACAGGCGCCAAAGCGATTTACGGCGAGTTCCTGATCAATGCGCAGGGCGAGGACGTGGTGGCCGGCATCCGCACCCCGCAGAGCCTGACGGCCGTGGCGCGCGCTGAGACGGGCGACGACAAGCCGTCCCTGGAAGAGGCGATGCCCGAGGTCTTCGGCGAACTGACGGCCGTGTTTGACCGGCTGGAGCAGCACTATCGCGACATGCAGGACATCGAGTTCACCATCCAGGAGGGCAAGCTCTGGGTGCTACAGACGCGCTCCGGCAAGCGCACGACGCAGGCTGCGCTCGCCATCGCCGTTGATATGGTCAATGAGGGGGTCATCAGACCGGCTGAGGCGGTTGCGCGCATCGATGCCGAGGCGCTCGACCAGTTGCTGCACCCCACAATCGACCCGGATGCACCACGCACCGTGATCGGCGCCGGGCTGCCCGCATCGCCAGGGGCGGCCAGTGGCGAGGTCGTGTTTTCCGCCGATGCTGCCGAAGCCCTCAAGAGCCAGGGCCGCGCCTGCATCCTGGTGCGCGTGGAAACCTCGCCGGAGGACATTCATGGCATGCACGCGGCTGCCGGCATTTTGACGCTGCGCGGTGGGATGACCTCGCACGCCGCCGTCGTGGCGCGCGGCATGGGCCGGCCGTGCGTGTCGGGCGCCGGTGGTCTGCGCATCGACGCTGCGGCGGGCAGGCTCTACGCAGGCGGGGAGACCATCGGACAGGGCGATATCCTGACGATTGATGGCAGCACAGGCCAAGTTTTGAAGGGCGCGGTCGCCATGCGCCAGCCCGAGATGTCGGGCGCGTTCGCCACCTTGATGGGGTGGGCCGACGAGCATCGCCGCCTTGGTGTGCGCGCCAACGCAGACACCGCGCGCGATGCGCAACAGGCCCGCGATTTCGGTGCCGAGGGCATCGGTCTTTGCCGGACAGAGCACATGTTCTTCGATCAGGACCGCATCCTGGCCGTCCGCGAAATGCTCCTGGCGGAGGACGAGGCCGGCAGGCGCGCCGCGCTCGACAAGATCCTGCCCATGCAGCGCGCCGACTTTGTGGAGCTGTTCCGCATCATGGGCGGGCTGCCGGTCACCATCCGACTGCTCGACCCGCCGCTGCATGAGTTCCTGCCTCACGAGGCCGACGAGATTGCCGAGGTCGCGGCTGCCATGCGCATCTCGCCGGAAAAGCTGTCGGAACGCGTGCGCTCGCTGAGCGAGTTCAATCCGATGCTTGGCTTCCGGGGCTGTCGCCTCGCGATCCGCTATCCTGAGATCTGCGAGATGCAAGCACGGGCGATCTTCGAGGCTGCCATTGATGCCGCGGCTGAAACAGGCACGCCTGTGGTGCCGGAAGTGATGGTGCCGCTGGTGACGGGCGCCAGGGAGCTTGAGATCCTGGCCGACGTGATCGACAAGACGGCCGCCACGGTCATGGGGGAGAAAAACGCAGCGCTGACCTACCAGATCGGGACCATGGTGGAGTTACCGCGCGCGTGCATCATGGGCGCGGAGATTGCCCGGCGCGCTGAATTTTTCTCCTTCGGGACCAACGACCTGACCCAGACGACTTACGGGCTGAGCCGTGACGACGCCGGGCCGATCCTGTCCACCTACATGGAGACCGGCATCATGGAGCAGGACCCCTTTGTGTCGCTCGACCAATACGGCGTGGGGGCGCTGGTGGAGATCGGCGTGGCCAACGGGCGCAAGCAGCGTCCGGACATCAAGCTCGGCATCTGCGGCGAGCATGGTGGGGATGCAAAGTCGATCGACTTTTGCGAGCGCACGGGCCTTGATTATGTGAGCTGCTCGCCCTTCCGCGTGCCGATCGCCCGCCTCGCCGCGGCGCAGGCCGCCATCCGCGCCGTTGGAGAGGGCTCGTAAAATCTCTCTGCACGTGCGCGATGACACTTCGTGCCGGTTCGGCGCAAAGCGCCGGGCGGCAAAAAAACTCCAAACCGTCATCCCGGCCCGTGCACGACGCAGTCGTGTTACGAGAGCCGGGACCCAGCGTCAGATGTG
>CAZGNQ010000115.1:0-10157 GCA_964527285.1 uncultured Hyphomicrobiales bacterium
GCCTCAACCCGCTCACGATGCGCCGGCTCGACATTGCGCCCGGTGACACCGTTGAGGTCTCCACGCGCCGCGGCAGCGTGCGGCTCGTGGCACGTGCCGACGAGGCGATCCAGGCGGACATGATTTTCATCCCCTTCGCCTACGTGGAAGCGGCCGCCAACCTGCTGACCAACCCGCAGTTGGACCCCTACGGCAAGATCCCGGAGTTCAAGTTCTGCGCGGCAAAGCTGACGGCCGTGACGCCGACACGCGCGGATCGTCCCGTTGAGGAGCATCTGCCCGCAGCCGAATGACCACCGGCCTTGCCCCGCGGCGCGCGTCTGCGGTCATCTGCGGTGTTGACGAACGGGCGTGATGCGGACCAAGAGGGCTGCGTCACGCGCGGCACATGTGTTGCGCCTCCCCGGCCTCGCACGGCACACCGGCCATGAAGCAGCTCACGCCAAGTCTGTTTGCCGCGCGCAATGACACTGGCCGGATTGCCTATTGCGGGCCGGTTGTCGTCTCGGCCGTGACCGGTTGGAGCGTCAGCCGTGTTGAGCAGGCCATCCGGGACGCCAACCCCGAAACGCATGCGCCGGGAACGGACCCGGTGGAGGGGACGACAACGGCGGACATTGAGGCCGCGTTGGCGGTGTTCGACTTCGAGATGACGCTTCAGGAGGATTACAATCACCTGGAGAAGAAAGAGCGCCCAACGGTCTGGGGGTGGATGCAGGGCCCGCGCAACGCCTGGCGCCACTACATTCTGGCGGTGCACACCGGGCGCACAGGCCATTGGATCTGCGTGAAGGGAACGAAATTGTGCGACACCTACACGGGCGGCGCCTGGGTGTTCGTGTCCGATGGTCCGCACAAGGGACGAAAAATCATGGAAGTCTACGCCGTTGGCAAGCGCGTCCCCCGATCGCCTGCGCATACCTGAGCCGCTGGCAGCCGCCTGCCGCCGCAGCAACCGCAATCGCGCTGCCAGCCCCAGGCGCGTCCCTCCCGCGTGAGCCGATGCGATGACCATCAACCCCGCCGTTGACCGACGCGAGCACGCCGGCCCGTTCGACATCGTCGGTGATGTGCATGGCTGCCTCGATGAACTCGTGGCGCTGCTCGAACGCCTGGGCTTTCCGCTGTCACCCTCAACCGCGGCAGGTCATCCTGTCATCGGCCGCCATCCCGATGGACGCCACCTGATCTTTGTTGGTGATCTGCCGGACAGGGGACCCCGGTCCGCCGATGTGATCCTGTGCGTCGCGCAAGCCATCGATGCCGGCATCGCATCGTGTGTCTGCGGCAACCACGACGACAAGGTGCGCCGCTGGCTGGCGGGACACGACGTAAAAATGTCCCACGGCCTGGATGCCACGCGGGCCTCGTTTGCGCGACTGAAGGCCAAGGCGCGGACCGATGCCCTGACGTTCCTCCAGAACCTGCCGACGCACCTGGTGTTCGATGCTGGTCGACTTGTCATTGCCCACGCGGGGATCCGGGAGGATCTGATCGGCACACAATCAAAAACCGAGCGCCGGTTCTGTCTGTTCGGAGATGTCTCGGGAGAAAAAGACGCCTACGGCCTGCCGCTCCGGCGCGACTGGGCAGCGGAATATAATGGCAATGCGTTCGTGGCCTATGGGCACACGCCGGCGGCTGATCCCTACTGGCGCAACAACACGGTGTGCCTTGATACGGGTTGCTGTTTCGGCGGCCGCCTGACGGCCTTGCGCTACCCGGAAATGGAGACCGTCAGCGTACCCGCGCGTGCCGTCTATTACGCGGCTCCACGCCCGATCCCAGGGATCACCGACGCCGGAGGTTCGTCCGGCTGAACCGAATGCGCCGGACGAGCTACCACTCTTGATTTTTCCGTCCTTTTTTTTTCGTTATGGCGCCACCTGAGGGGCACGACCTCTCAGCCCGTTGCAGGCCATCGATCATTCCGCCGCGGCGAGCAGATCGTCGGCCTGCGCACCCTCAGGCACCATGGTGACGCGGCCCTCCAGGTGCTCAAGGCCCGTCGGACAGGGACCACCGTATGCCCAGTCGAGCAGCTCGACCGTGTGGACCACCGGGAGAGACGTGCCGGACTGGATCTGCGTAATGCAACCGATGTTGCCCGTTGCGATCACATCCGGGCGTGTCATCTCAATGTTGGCAACCTTGCGGTCGCGCAGTTGCGTGGCGATCTCGGACTGCAGGATGTTGTAGACGCCGGCGGACCCGCAACACAGGTGGCCCTCCGCGATGGACGAGACGGTGTAGCCCGCCTTGGTCAGCAGGTCCTTCGGAGCATCGGTGATCCGCTGGCCGTGCTGCATGGAGCAGGCCGCGTGGTAAGCGACCTTGATGGAGGAAAACAGCCGAGGCGGACCGAGGTCTTCCGTGGCCAGGAACTCGGTAATGTCCTTGGCCCGCGCCGTCAGATGGATCAACTTGCGCTCGGTATCGATGTCGGAGGCATAGTCCCGAAGCAGATGGCCATAATCCTTCACGGTCGTGCCGCAGCCCGATGCATTGATGATCACGGCCTCCAGGCCGCCGTCGCGTGCCATCTCGCGCCACCAGGCATCCACGTTGCGCATCGCCTGGTTTCGGGCTTCCCGCTCATTGCCCATGTGCTGCACCAGCGCGCCGCAACATCCCGCATCCGCTGGCGCAACCACGGCAATGCCAAGCCGGTTGAGCACACGTTCGGTCGCTTCGTTGATTTCAGGCCGCAGGACACGCTGCGCGCACCCTTTGAGCATGGCCACACGACGCACGGAATTGCCCGGCATTGGCTTGGCCGCACGATCCCGCCGCAAAGCGCGCAGCGGCGATGGCGCCAGATCGAGCATAGCAGCCAGCGGCGCAAAGCCGGCACGGCGCAACAGCCCGCGGAAGGGCTTGCCCAGAGCGCCGAAAACCAGTGCCATGCGAAAGCGCCCGGGGTAGGGAACGACGCCGGCCAGGACACGGCGCACCAACCGGTCCCGCCAGCCGCGCGGCGCCGTCTCCTCGATGTGCCCGCGGGCATGCTCGACGAGATGCATGTAATCCACGCCGCTCGGGCAGGTTGTCATACAGCTGAGGCAGGTCAGACACCGATCGATGTGGTGGCGCACTTCCGCATCGGCCGGGCGCGCGTTCTCAAACATGTCCTTGATGAGATAAATGCGCCCGCGGGGGCTGTCACGCTCATCGCCCAGCAGGACGTAGGTCGGGCACGTGGCGGTGCACAAACCGCAGTGAACGCACCGGCGGAGGATATCGTTGGCCTCGGCCACACGCGGATTATTGAGTTGGTCGTCGCTGAATTGGGTCTGCATTCTTTTTCTCCGCGCGCCGCTGGATCAGACGTCGGCGTACATGCGGCCCTTGTTCAGAATTCCGGCCGGATCGAACGTCTTTTTCAGTCCCTTGGTCAACCGCCACAGGCCGCGCTCCAGGGGTTGAAACACCTCAACGTCACGGCGGATCCGCTCCGATGCCCTGATCAACGTCGCGTGGCCTCCGAGGGTGGCCACCGTCCGCCTGATGTCGGCGGCCGCCGCGTCCGCGCTGTCGTTCACCTCGGCCCAGATCAATCCCGCCGCCCAGTCGAGCGCGATGCGCGCGTCGGCATACCCGCGCAGCGCATCGATCAGTTGCGGTGCGTTCTGCGGCGTCGTTGAGATCCGCCAGACAGGGTTTGTCCCGCCCTCAAAGAAACTCAGCCGTTGCACCGCGTCCCAGAAGCGAAGGGAGCTGTCATGGTCCAGATCATCAGGCCGCCCATGAATGGTGAATTGCCGGCGCAGCTTGTCCAGCCGATAGGCCGTCGATGCGGATACGTTTTCGATGCGAAACGCGGTCACGGAGGTGCCGAGGGCGGCGATCTCGGGATGGTCAATCGCCGCGACGAGCGCTGGCTCCAGGTGCACCGCGCCTGAGACTTCATAGGGCGTGGCGATGGCGTCGCACAGCAGCTCAACCGCGATCTGGTCGGGCTGGTTCTTGATGATGAGCGTGCGCGTCTCTTCGGGCTTTGGAAGCACCTTGAAGGACACCTCGGTGAACACGCACAGCGTCCCCCAGGAGCCTGACAGGCCGCGTGGAAGATCATAGCCCGTTACGTTCTTCATCACCCGCCCGCCAGACTTGAATAATTCTCCTCGCCCGTTCACCGCGCGGATGCCCAGCACGCTGTCCCGCCCCGCCCCAGCCACCACGCGCCGCGCGCCGGAAAGATCCGTCGCCAGCACACCGCCTATGGTTCCTGTCTCCTCAACACGAAGCATGCCGGACAGCTGCAGCGGTTCAAACACAAGCTGCTGATTGTGCTTGTCCAATTCGTTCTCGATGACGCTCATCGGCGTGCCCGCGAAGGCTGACATCACCAGCTCCGTCGGCTCATAGAACGTCACGCCGCGCAGTCGCTCAAGCGAGAGGACAGCATCATGGGTGACGGGCCGCCCAACGCTGCGCTTGCTGGCCTGGCCAACGATTTCGATGGGAGAATTTCGGGCCGCATGGTCAGCCACGATCTCCATGACCTCGCCTTCACTGGTCGGCCGATATGGCTCCATGCCTGCTCTCCGAAGGGCGATCGAATGGGTTGAGGGGAACCGGGCGACATGTCCTTGCCCGAAAGCAGGCTGAGGCGCAGGCGGCAACAAGGCCACGGTCGGCCTCAGGCTCGCATCACGCGTTGCGCAATTCCAATGGGAAAACCTTGGCTGGATTCAGGAGCCATTTGGGATCAAAAAGATCCTTGATGCGCATCTGCTGGGCGAGATCGACGTCGCTGTACTGCAGGCGCATGAGGTCACGCTTTTCAATTCCGACGCCGTGCTCGCCCGTCAGGCAGCCGCCCACCTCGACGCACAGCTTGAGGATGTCTGCGCCGCACTGCTCCGCCCGCTCCAATTCTCCCGGCGCATTGGCGTTATAGAGAATAAGGGGGTGCAGATTACCATCCCCGGCATGGAAAATATTAGCGACCTTGAAGCCGTAGCCATCGCAGATCTGCGAAATGCCGGTCAACACGCGCGGCAGGGCCTGAAGCGGAATGGTGCCATCCATGCAGAGATAGTCGGCGATGCGGCCGATGGCGCCGAACGCGGATTTCCGTCCCTTCCAGATCGCAGCGGCCTCCGCGGCACTCTGGCTGACCTTGATCGTGCGCGGTGCATGGCGGCGGGCGATGTCGCTGATCCGACCGAGGAGATCGTCGATCTCGCTTTCGCTCCCCTCCACCTCGAAGATCAGCAGCGCTTCCACATCAAGCGGATAGCCGGCCTTGGCAAAATCCTCACACACCTTGATGGCCGGCCGGTCCATGTATTCGATCGCAACCGGTATGATGCCCGACCCCATCACTTCCGCCACGCAGGCCCCGGCAGCCTCTGCGCTGTCGAAACCCACCATCATCGGGCGCGCGCCTTCCGCAGCCTTGATGATGCGCACCGTGGCCTCCGTCACCACGCCAAGCTGGCCTTCCGAGCCGACAAGGAGCCCGAGAAAGTCATAGCCCGGCGCATCCATGTGGGCGCCACCGATCTCGATCACCTCACCGTCCATCATCACAACGGTGAGCCCGAGAATGTTGTTCGTGGTCACGCCGTACTTGAGGCAGTGCGCACCGCCCGAGTTCATTGCAATGTTGCCGGCGAGCGTGCAGGCGAGCTGGCTTGACGGGTCGGGCGCATAGAAGAAGCCCTCAGCCTCGACGGCGGCCGTGATCTGAAGGTTGGTCATGCCGGTCTGCACACGGGCGGTGCGGCCCATCGTGTCGATGTCCAGCACGCGATTCATGCGCGACACGCCGAGCACAATCGCGTCCTCCGCCGGCAAGGCACCGCCGCTCAGGCTCGTGCCCGCGCCGCGCGGGATGACCTTGATGTCGTTCTCATGGGCGTACGCGAGGATGGCCGATACCTCCTCGGTCGTCGCGGGCAGGCAAACGGCCAGCGGCATGCACCGGTAGGCGGTGAACGCGTCCGTTTCGAACGCCCGGCGACCGGTCTCGTCTGCAATCAATCCGCCGGGCCCCAGGATCCGCGCGAGATCAGCCACGATGGCATCGCGCCCGGAGACGATGCGGGCGTCTGGCTGCGGCAATGCGATGGTCGACATGGCGGTTCCTGAAATCGCTTCGGGGCGCAACGCCGCCCCAGCACATTCGGTTAGCAGCAATTCGCGGGGCTGGCATCCGCCATGCGGCGTCACATCCCTGGACATGCTGGCATGCGCACGTGGCGTCCGGTGCCAGGGCTTCCCCGCCCCCTTGCTCAACGGCCCCCGCCCAACGCCAGAGCCAATGGCTCAGCCCCAGGACCGAAGCGAGGCACAAGCTCAATTCAACGGTCACACGCCAATTGTCCGCAATTCAACGGCTCGCGGATCACGCACGCTCATCCTTGGACGATGCCATGACCACGTAGGACGTGATGGCGCTGACCTGCGGCAGGGCGCCCAACACATCCGTATGGAACACCTTGTAGGCCGCGAGATCCGCCACCTCCACGCGCAACAGATATTCCACCGCACCGGTGACGTTATGGCACTCGCGCACTTCCGGCGCGCGCGCAATGGAGCGCTCGAAGGCTTCCTGGGTTGCCTTGGTGTGGGATGAGAGACCGACCGCCACGTAGGCCGTAAAACCCGTGCCAAGCGCGGCGCGATTGATGACCGCGCGATACCCTGTGATGACGCCGGCGCGCTCCAGCTCCTGCACCCGGCGAAGGCATGCCGAAGGCGAGAGCCCGACACGGCCCGCCAATTCGGCGTTGGACATGCGCGCATTGCCGGTCAGCTCACGCAATATCTGTTCGTCTCTTGCGTCCATCGCCAACGCTTATTGCAGACGCATGCGAACATCACCACTCGTTTGCAAGCCCATGCGGCGCCAATTGGCCGATCATTGCGCCATGACCACAGACCTTGCCACCGCCCTGATCACCTTCGCTTTCGTCTCCTCCATCACCCCGGGGCCGAACAATCTGATGCTGCTGGCCTCCGGTGCCAACTACGGGGTGCGCCGCACGGTGCCCCACATGCTCGGCATCTCACTGGGCCATGCGTTCATGGTGTTTCTTGTCGGGGTGGGGCTGATCCAGGTGTTCGATGCATTCCCGGTGACGCACACGGTGCTGACCGTAGCCAGCGTGGCATACATGCTGTTTCTGGCCTGGAAGATCGCCACAGCCGTGCCGGCCCTTGACGCCCCGGCAGCGCCCGACGGCAGCGATGGCGATGCCCGTGGCACCGGGATTGGTGATGACGCTGCAAGCGCTGATCGTGCCGCAACGGGCCAGCCCTTCAGGTTCCTGCAGGCCGCCGCATTCCAGTGGGTGAACCCAAAGGCCTGGGCCATGGCGCTCACGGCGATCACGGTCTATGCGCCTGAGCGCGATGTTGCGGCTGTCCTATTGGTGGCCGGTATCTTCGCCGCCGTGAACCTGCCTTCAGTGAGCGCCTGGGCCGCGCTCGGCCAGCAGATGCAGCGCATCCTGACCAACCGCCGGCGGCTGATGGCCTTCAACTGGACCATGGCGGCGCTGCTCGTCGGATCACTGTGGTGGATGGTGGGCTGAGTGCAACGCGGGCACGCGCAGCCCGTTGCGGGGGTCGCCGCGCGGAACCAGGGTGCAAGCGGCTGGTGCTGCACTGTGGATCTGGTGTGCGTTCCGAGAAGGTGGGCAGACAGTGTCTTGCAGACGGCATAAGCAAGATCGCCCATATGGCCGGTGGCTTTGCGGCCTGGAAGGAAGCAAAGCTGCCCCATATCGGAACCGAGATGAGCAGCGGTGCGCCCAAGCGCGTCGATCCTGCGGCGCAGGGCTGAGCCAGAGCGCGGTGCCGGATGGCGCAGCAAAGCCAAGGTGGCGCCACGAGGAATGGCAGCGTTATTGCCAGGGCGTGAGGCTGTCGATCACCTGACCGCGGCTTTCGAAATTGCGCTTTTCCTCAAAGGTGTCCCGGATGTTTTTCAGCCGGGATGCCTTTGATTTGTAGATGCGGCCAAATTCGGCAAATCGTGTGTAGGCCTCACCGATGAGGGCCAGATCGCCTGCCTTGATCGCCTTGTCCGCCTCAAGCGCCGCAAAGGCATGATCGAATTTGTTCCGGTCGACGCCGGCCGCCTCGAGCGCGAGAATATGCCATTGCACGGGCTGCTCAAGACGCTGGCCGAGCAGTTCGAGAAATTGATCAAAGTCCTGCGATGAAAGGTGCTGCAGCGCGCCAGCCAGCCGGTCCAGGTCGTTCGCCTGCGCGCGCGCATTGGCCGCTTTGAAAAGCGCCGCGGCTTGCCCCACAGCCGCTTCAATCTCGCCGACCTTCATTTGCCCCCCGCTGCGCCGTTGCGAATCACCCCGATTGATTCTGGCAGTGAATTGACCCGAATCAAGACGGAGGGGTGAACGGCAGGGACTTCAAGAGTGTTGCGAGTGACTGAACAGACTCTTTGTCTTTGACAGACAACGCGGCAGCAAAACGGGTGAGGCCGTCGGCCAACGCGGTATCCCCTGCGGCTTCTTTTTGTTTGGCCATTTCACGCATGAGTTGGCGGAGCTGAGCGACCTTCATCCCGACTTCCCCAAGCGTCGCGCTTCCAGCTCATCACACAGCGCATCAAACCACTGGTGCGCGTCAGGGTGTGTATACGCCAGTTGGCCCTCCTGCAGCTTGTAGGGGAACAGCGCGCGCTGCGGAATGATCGTACTAGTCATCACGTCAAAGTTCGGACGGCGATTGATCCTCCACATTCCGGTGGCCTCGCGCCGCGGCTGGAGCATTGCAACATTTTCTCTCTCAGTCAGCGTTTCTGCTCTGTATGTCATTGTGGGCAACACGCCCAGAAGATCCAACCTCTGATTGATGGACTTGAACCGTTTTGCCTGACGCAGGTAGGAGCCAACCGCTGTCGCAGAAAGCCGGTCCGGAACCGTCGGCACTAGCATATGGGTGCTCGCGGCCAAGGCATTCACGTGCCCGGTGGCGAAGCGCGGCGGCGTGTCGATGATGACAACGTCAAACGCCGCCTTCGCGGCTGGATTAAGGATCAGCTCCGCCAAGCGGAACCGCGTGTCACCGTTCTGGTCATCATTGAACAGGTACTGAACGAACAAGTCATTTTCAACTTTCGCCAAAGTGTAATCCGTCGGCAGAAACTTGCAGTTCGGGATGGCATGATCAACTGGCACGGCAGTCGTGAGAAGTGCCTCGAAATTGGATGGCTCAGCAATGAGGTGCGCCACGTTGGCCCCGTCTTGCACGAGCGTTTGATCAACACGAGCCGCACGCAGCAACATCTGTGTTAAAGACCCCTGGAAATCGAAATCGATCAACAGAACGCGTTTGCCATGCGCAGAATAGCTCGCCGCAAGATTGGCGGCGGTGGTCGACTTCCCAACCCCGCCCTTCTGGTTGGCAATCGCCAGGATGTAACGCTCAGGATCCGCCAGCGCGGCATCATAACCTTTCGGCGGGGCGGCGGCATGCATCGACCACAGTTCGTCGCTGGGCCGTTCGAGCGTACCGCGCAGATTGCGGATCTCGCCCTCACGCAAGCGGATCTCCGCATCGCGGGTGTCAAGTTGTGACTGCTTTTCCTGAACGGAAGCGGCCTGCTGGGCGACGGTATCCGTCAGCAGTCGCGCGGTATCCTCGGCCTGCCTCGCATCCTTGTGGGCCTGGTCAGCCAGTCGCCGCGCTTCCTCCAATTCGATTGCCCGTCGCTGCAAACGCTGGCGCAATCGAAAAGAAGCAATACCACCAAAAAGGGTGCCGAAAAATCCTAAAACAAATCCGACCGCCTCGAGAGCCGCCGCATACCCAGGAGCGATCCCGATGGCCTGAAAAAATGCTTCCATTGAATGCCCCCAACGCAAAACACTTGCATCAGGGAGCACTTAAAGGGCTCGCTGTAAACTGGCGGAACGCGACCGGGCTGTGAGATCGATGAACTGTGTCACCAGCCCTCAATGCACCAACCCAGCCAGCCACGCTCGCCCGCCGCCAGCAGCCCATCACCCGTCGCCGAAGCTCAATAAACCACCACGCTGCGGATGCTCTCGCCGGCGTGCATGAGATCAAACCCCTTGTTGATCTCGTCCAGGCTCAGCTTGTGGGTGATCATCGGGTCGATCTCGATCTTGCCGTCCATGTACCAGTCGACGATCCGCGGCACGTCCGTCCGGCCG
>CAZGNQ010000116.1:0-10047 GCA_964527285.1 uncultured Hyphomicrobiales bacterium
TTTCGCTCGACCTGCCAAAGCGTATTGTTAACGGCCACATCCAAGGTGAGGGCTTTGCCGACGGCGGCGAGACCTACTTCAATTTCACCCTGCCGGCGTGGCTGAGCGACGAGCCAATCACGCTTGTTCCCGGCATCGAACTGGGCCGCGTCGATGCCCTGATCGCCCTCAGTTTCACGTTTTTGGGCTTTGTGCTGATCAACGGCCTCTTTAAATTCTATATCAACACGCAGAAGGGCCGTCTCGGCGAGCGCATGCTCCGCCGGCTGCGCTTTGAACTCATCGACAAACTGCTGCGCTTCCCGATGCCGGAGCTCAAACGCATCCGCGCATCCGAAACGGCAACCATGATCAAGGACGAGGTGGAGCCGCTGGGCGGCTTCATCGGCGATGCGTACATCCAGCCGATTTTTCTGCTGGGTCAGGCGCTCACCGCGCTGATTTTCATCATGGTGCAGAGCTTCTGGCTCGGGCTCATAGCGCTCGGGATTGTCCTGCTGCAGACGTTTCTGATCCCGAAGCTGCGCCGCCGACTGATCGAATTGAACAGGCGCCGCCAGCTCACCGCACGCCAGCTTGCCGGCCGCGTCGGTGAGGTTGTGGATGGCATGGCCGAAATCCACACCAACGACATCTCCAACTACGAACGTGCCGATATCTCAGACAGGCTCGGCAAGTTGTTCTTCATCCGCTACGAAATCTTTCAGCGGAAGTTTTTTATCAAGTTTCTCAATAACTTGCTCGCACAGATTACACCATTCCTGTTCTTCCTCGTGGGCGGGCTTTTTGCGCTCAACGGCACACTCGATATCGGCCAGCTTGTCGCAGTGATCGCCGCCTACAAGGATCTGCCCAGTCCGATCAAGGAGCTGATCGACTGGGATCAACAGCGCCTGGACGTACAGGTGAAGTACCAGCAGGTGGTCGAGCAGTTTGCTCCCGCCAGCCTTATCCCGTCCAACAAGCAGGACTGGCGCGGGCAGATGAACGTGGCCACCAACACGGGCGAGCTGAACCGCGTCATGGTGGTCGACGAAACGGGCGCTAAGCTGGCCGAGGACGTCAGTTTCACCTTCAAACCAGGCGAAGCGATCGTCGCAGTTGGCGAGATCAACGCCGGAGCGGAAGCCGTTGTGGAGGCCATGGTCGGCATCTTGCCCGTTTCGGGCGGCCATTTGCGCTATTCCGGCACCGACGTAACGCAACTCTCCGAGGGCGTGCTGGGCCAACGGATCTCCTACGTTTCTCCGACGCCATATCTCGCCAGCGGGTCACTGCGCGATGCCCTGACCTACGCCATCAAAACACGCGCCAGTGAGGCGGATCGGCCCATCGGCCACCCGCTCGCCTTGATCGAGGCTGAGCGCAGCGGCAGCCCCAAATTGAACGCGAGCGCTGACTGGATCAATTACGACGCCGCCCGCATCGAAGACGACGCAAGCCTCGATGCCCGTCTTCTCACGCTCCTTGAGCAGGTGTCATTAAAGGCGGATGTCTTTGAAATGGGGCTTAGGGGCACGGCCAAACTGGCAAAGGACGAGCCGGATAGTGAACTGGACGCCCTGCTCGATCGCAAGCCCGGCTACGTGATTACGCCAGAGGAAACGGCGGGCGTTCTTTCCGCACGGGCCAAGCTGCGTGATCGCGTGAAATCAGCGAAGGGGCGGCCGCTGGTGGAGAGCTTCGACCCTGACGTCTACTCGCGCCACCTCTCCATCGCCGAGAACCTGCTGTTCGGTGCACCGAAATCGAGCGGCGTCACGCCGGAAGCGCTTTGTGAGGAAGGAGAGGTCGTCGCAGCCATGGCGGCCCACGGCCTCGACCGGCAGCTCTTCAACATCGGACACGGGATTGCCCGCAACATTGTTGAGCTGTTTGGTGAGTTGGCGCCCGGTAATCCGCTGTTTGACGACCTGGCCTTCATGACACCGGAACAGGTGCCGGCCTACGCGAGCCTGTTGAGCCGAATGGGCGACCTGGATTTTGCCGACGCCTCAAAATCCCGGCGGCAGCGCCTGTGGCGCCTCGCGTTCCAGTACGTCGAGCCGAAGCATCGCTTCGGACTGTTGGACAGCGACGCCCAAAACGCGATTGTGGCCGCGCGACAGGACATCCGCGCAAGCCTGCAGAAGCGTGACGAACCGCCGGTGCACTTCTTCGATCCTGACAGCTTCATCGAAGGCGCGACCCTGGAAGACAACATTCTTTTCGGGCGCATTATCGACACCACGGCGAGCGGGCCAAAGCGCGTGCGCGCGCTGATCCTGGAGACGCTCAAGGAAGAAAACCTGACAGACCTCGTTTTTCAACTCGGCCTTGCCTACGATGTCGGTTCGGGCGGCAAGAGGCTCAGCCAGAGCCAACGCCAGAAGGTGGCGCTTGCCAGGGCGTTGCTCAAACGGCCAGATCTTTTGATCGTCAATCGCGGTCTCAGCGCCGTTTCCACCGCCACACAGTCTGAACTGCTGCAGGCCGTGCTGGCGAACCGCGGCACGATGAGCGTGATCTGGGTGCCGATGGCCGCATCGCTCGCCCGCTATTTTGACCGTGCGCTGGTCTTCGACGATGGCCGGCTGGTGGAGCACGGAACGCCCGATGAACTTCTGGCGCAGCCGGACACGCGGCTTGCCAAGCTGGCGGCTTGAAGCAGATGACGAACGCGGGCGCGACGCGGGCCACCGCGTGTGCCAGAATAACGACGGTGCACTGAACGCAGACGTTGAATGGTGACGCGATGAGCCTCCAGGACGAAGTCTCACTGCTGCGGCGCGTGCCGCTGTTTGCGTCGATGGAACCGGCCCGGGTGAAGATGCTGGCCTTCACCGGCGAGCGGCTGGAGTTCGATCCCGGCGAAGTGCTCTTTGAGCAGGGCGAGGAGGGCGATGCGGCTTATGTCATCCTGTCCGGTCAGGCCGATGTGGTCGTGGTGAACGACGGCGTGGAGCAGGTGTTGGCGCGGCTGTCAAAGAACGAACTGGTGGGTGAGATCGCACTGCTCTGCGATGTGCCGCGCACGGCGACGATCCGAGCGGCCACGCCATTGGAAACGCTGCGCATCGAGAAATCGCAATTCCTCAAGTTGCTGGCCGAGTTCCCGAACGCGGCCACCGCGGTGATGCGCGAGTTGGCCATACGCCTCACGCGCACGACGCAGGAGCTGATCCTGGAGCGGCAGAAGTCGGCAGGGTGATCAGGGCTCCACTATAGCCGCGCAGATCCACACCGGTGCGCGGCCCGGTGTGGCATCCGAGAGGGGCCCGAGGCGGGGTCCTGGAGTCAGATCTCGAAGTCGCCGCCGAAATCATCGAAGCCGCCGAACCAGCCACCGTCCTCATCGGCTGCGTCCTGAACCTCCGGTTCTTCCATTGCTGGATCGGATGGTTCTGCGGCTGCGGCTTCCGGTGCCGGCTCATCCGCACCAGCGCCAGCGGCGGCGTCCTCACCGCCCGGCGTGGCGGCCTCAGCCGTCGATCCACCGCTCATCAGGCTGGAAATCCCGCTCGCCAACAGCATGCCGCCGGCAACCCCCACCGCTGTTGACATCGCCTGGGCCATGAAGCCGCCGCCGCGCTGCTGTGGTGTGTTGGCCGCCTGTTGGGGCCCACCTGCACTGCCCACGGATGGCGACTGGCGACCCGTTGAGGGCACGCTGCCCATGCCACCAAGGGCACCGCGACCCGTGCTGCGCGGTCGGCGGGCAAACGAGGTCGACCCGTTGGTGCCCGCGCCATCAACCTCGCTCGCCGTCACCGGCTGCTGAGCCCCCTGCTGACTCTGGTCGGCAATCTGCGCCTCGAGTTCCTGAATACGCGCATTGGCCGCCTGAAGCGCTTGCTCCTGCACGAGGACCGACTGTGTCAAAAGGTAGGCGGCATCCGGGTTGTCAGCCGTTTCACGCGCAATGAGCTGCGCCGCCTCGGCGTCCTTCTCGATCCCGCGCATGCCCTGCATGCGGGAAAACAAACCTGTGATCAGTTCGCGATCGTTCGCGTCCATGAACCATCCTCGCAAGTCTTGAGAAACCAACGCATCATGAAGTGGTGACGCATTCGTGCGAAGCAAGTGAGGTCGACGCCGAACGGGTGGCCGCCGCATCTTTCGACCCCGGTGGTTCCATCTGGGTCGGATGAGCTCTTGGGCGCGACAATCGTGTTCCTGATGGTCCTGCCGTTTGGTTTTGAGCTTGGCAACGGATGGGGACCAAACGTCAGCTGCAAAAGCTCCCCTTTAGAAGCGTGGGAAGGAACGCCATGGGGCCGGACGAGGCCATTTGCGCCCATTACGAGCGACACGCACTGGCCTGGGATGCGGATCGGCGGCACGGTGCTCACGAGGCGCAGGGCTGGCCGGAACGGGCCTGGATGGGGCGCTTTGCCGACGCGATGCCCGCGGGCGCGCACGTGCTGGATCTCGGCTGCGGTGGCGGCGTGCCTGTGGCTGAGGCGCTCGTGGCCCGTGGCTGTCAGATCACCGGTATCGATACTGCGCCGTCGCTGATCGCGCTGGCAAAGGCACGCTTGCCCGGACAGACGTGGCAGGTTCGGGACATGCGCGGCCTCCAGCTTGGGCAATGCTTTGATGGCGTCATGGCCTGGGACAGCTTTTTCCATCTGACGCCGGACGATCAGCGCGCGATGTTTGCCGTCTTCGCCGGACACGCATTGCCGGGGGCCTGTCTGATGTTCAACACGGGGCCCGCGTCCGGGATATCGATCGGCGCCTACCGGGGTGAGCCGCTTTATCATGCCAGCCTGGGGGCTGACGAATACCACGGATTGCTTGAGGCCAACGGCTTTACCGTGATGGCCCACGTGCCACGGGATCGCGAAGCGGGCGGGCGCACGGTATGGCTGGCGCGCCACACGGCGCAATTGGATGTGGCTTGAGGCCAGGATATGGTGACGGCGCTGGCGCTTTTTGTGCCCCGCACCGGCAATTGCGACCACGGAAAAGAGAACGACTGCGCAAGGACACCAACTGCGCACGAACACCAACTGCGCAGGGGCACCAACTGCGCAAGGGCACCATCAAGCAGCCGCATTATCCGGCAGGCCGGGGCCCGATGAACGGGCCCAGCACCCCATCACACTGCAATTTCCTGCAGCACCTCAAAGCCCTCCAGTTCCGGCGCTTCGAGATAACTGGTCCGGCCCGCAGACGTGCCGGCATTGGCGTGGGCCTTTCGGAAGGCCTCAGACTTGGTCCAGGCCTCAAACGCCGCGTGGCTCTCCCAGACAGAATGGGACGCGTAAAGTGTGTGATCGCCTTTTGTCGCGCCACGCAGCAAATGGAACGCCTTGAAGCCAGGCACCTCTTTCAGGTGCGTTTCACGCGAGGTCCACATCTCCTCGAATGCCGCTTCGGATCCTGGCGCCACCTTGAAGCGGTTCATCGCAATATACACGCGTGCCTCCCTCGTGCGTTCGCCGCCTTTTCGATCACACCTCGATCGTGAAGCCTGCGGCCTGGGCGTCCTTGTAGAACACCTGCACGCTTTCACGGCTGTATTCTGTCAGATCCTTTCCGACCGTGCCCAGCTTCTTAATCAGGCCGTGAGGCGTCGTGATGATCTGACACCCAACGTCGTCGGCCTGGAAGATATTGAGCACCTCGCGCGGGCTGGCCCAGAGCAGCTCAGCCTTCGGGCGTGCTTTCAAGATGTCGCGGCAATCCGCCATCAACGGCATGGGGTCCACGCCCGTATCCGCGACGCGCCCGGCGAACACCGACACAATGGCCGGCACGTCCGCATGAAGCACCGCCGCCACCTCTTCAACCTGCGCCGGCGTGAAAATGGCCGTGACGTTGAGCACGATGCCGTCTTTGGCGAGCGCCTCGATCACCGGTGCGGTGCTGACCCCTTGTGTGTTCATCACCGGGATTTTCACATTCACATTCGGCCCCCAGGTGCGGATCACGCGGGCCTGCGCCTCCATGCCGGGGAGATCATCGGCAAACACCTCAAGCGACAGCGGATGGTTCGGCACGGCGGCCAGGATGCGTCGGCCGAAATCCTCATAGTCCGTCACGCCAGCCTGGCGGACAAACGTCGGGTTGGTGGTAAAGCCCTTGACGAAAGGGTTCTGCGCCATTTCCAGGATGCCGTCGAAATCGGCGCCGTCGGCATAAATCTTGACGCTCAGATCTTCCACGCGTTTCGCCATCGTCATTCGCTCCCGCACCATCTTTTCCGCAATCGCACCCGTGGGCCTCAGGTTCCTGATGGTTCTGACATTTGCTCAGGCGCTTGATGCCAAGGGGAAGCGTGTGTCGGAACCGGAACGTCAGCCTCAAACCTTGTAGAATGCCCGATACCACTCAATGAAATTGCGGACCCCGGTTTCCACTGTGGTTGACGGCTTATACCCTAAACCGTCAACCAGTGTCGTCACGTCGGCGTAGGTGGACGGCACATCGCCAGGTTGCAAGGGCAGCAGATCTTTCTGTGCCGTCTTGCCCAGAGTGGTTTCAATGGCAGAGATGTAGCGCGACAATTCCACAGGGGAATTGTTGCCGATGTTATAGACCCGGAATGGCGCATTGCTGGTGGCAGGGTCTGGATCGTCACTGTTCCATTCCGGATCGGGCGTTGCCGGCTTGTCGTTCACCCGAATGACGCCCTCCACAATGTCATCGACATACGTGAAATCACGCACGTGATTGCCGTGGTTGAACACCTTTATCGGTTCACCTGCGAGAATGTTCCGCGTGAACAAAAACAAGGCCATGTCCGGTCGGCCCCAGGGGCCGTAAACGGTGAAAAACCTCAAGCCCGACGTCGGCAGCCTGAAAAGGTGCGCATAGGAGTGCGCCATCAATTCGTTCGCGCGTTTGGTCGCCGCGTAGAATTGCAGGGGATGGTCGGCAATGTTGTGCTCGGAAAAGGGCAACGCCGTATTCGCACCGTAAACGCTAGACGTGCTGGCGTAGGTGAGATGGCCCACCTTGTTGTGCCGGCAGGCTTCCAGGATGTTCGTGAAGCCGATCAGATTGCTCTCAACGTAGGCGTGCGGGTTTTCGATGGACGCGCGCACACCGGCGCGTGCGGCAAGATTGATCACGCGGTCAAAGCCATGAGCCTCAAAGCAGGTGTTCACCGCATCAGCATCAGCCAGATTTTCACGCACAAGGGTGAAGCTGTTGCCGTTTTGCCGGGCGACCGTTGCGGCCGTTTCCTCCAGCACGGCCACGCGAGCCTCCTTCAGGGACACGTCATAGTAGGGATCGAAATTGTCGAAACCCACCACATCGTCGCCACGCTCAAGCAGGCGTTTGGCCGTGTGAAACCCGATGAACCCTGCCGCGCCCGTCACGAGGATCTTCATGCCTAGAGCCGCCCCTCAGCCGTGCCCAATGGAAGAATGCCCTTGAGGTCGTAAATGACCGCACCGGGGCGTCCCAACGCGCGGATGGCGTCATGGCCCATGGCGACGAACTGCTCATGGCCCACAGCCAGGATGATGGCATCATAGGTGCCACTGGCTGGCACCTCGCCATGGCAGGCCACGCCGTAAGTGGCCTCGGCCTCGCCTGGATCGACCCAGGGGTCGTAAATGTCGACCTCCAGGCGATAGTCCTTCAGCGCGCGCACCATGTCGATCACTTTGGTGTTGCGCAGATCGGGGCAGTTTTCCTTGAATGTGAGGCCCATCACCAGCGCCCGCCCGCCCAGCACGCCGAGCCCGTGCTTGAGCATCAGCTTGGCCACCTGATCGGCGACATACGTGCCCATCGTGTCGTTGATGCGCCGTCCAGCGAGCACAACTTCCGGGTGATAGCCCGCCTGTTGGGCCTTGTGCGTCAAGTAATACGGATCGACACCGATGCAGTGGCCACCCACCAACCCCGGGCGAAACTTGAGAAAATTCCACTTGGTGGCGGCTGCTGCCAGCACTTCCAGGGTGTCGATGCCCAGGCGATTGAAGATCACTGCCAGCTCATTCATCAAAGCGATGTTCAAATCGCGCTGCGTGTTCTCAATGACCTTGGCGGCTTCGGCGACGCGGATGCTGCTGGCCTTGTGGGTGCCCACCGTCACGATGCTCGCATAGAGTTCATCGACAACATCAGCGATCTCCGGGGTCGATCCGGCCGTCACCTTGACGATGGTCGTCAATCGGTGCTCCCGGTCGCCGGGATTGATGCGTTCAGGGCTGTAGCCGCAATAAAAATCCTGATTGTAGGTGAGGCCGGAGGCCGCCTCCAGCACGGGCACGCAAACCTCTTCAGTCGCGCCTGGATAAACCGTGGATTCGTAGATCACGATCGCGCCTGCCGGCATCACGGCGCCAACCGTTTGAGACGCCGCGACGAGCGGAGAAAAATCAGGCCGGTTGGCGTCGTCGATCGGGGTCGGCACAGTGATGATGAAGATCCGTGCCGACTTCAAAGCCTCGGGATTGCTGGTGTAGGTGAGCCGCTCGGATGCTGCAGCAAGATCAGCATCGGGCACCTCGCGCGTGCTGTCGTGCCCGTCTTCCAGCTCAGAAATGCGCTCCTGCTTCACGTCAAAGCCGATGACAGGGCGCACCTTGGCGAACTCGACGGCGAGCGGCAGGCCCACGTAGCCAAGCCCGATCACCGCGATTGTTGCGCTGTTCCAGTCCGTTTCTGCGCTCAAGGCACCCAACCATCCCGCCAGGAGCCGCATCTGAGCGGCCCAATCCCGTCATGCGAGCGCGCATCCGGACGCGCGCCCCGTTTGCGCGCTCGTGTCAGAGATCTTGGCATTGGACAAGGGGGCCAAGCGGCCTACCGATGCGCCTTGTTGCAGGCGGCCCCCTTCGCGGCGGCACCGCGAAGAGTGCCGTCAATTCGCGGTTTGTTTGTCTTTCAACGGCCGCGGCTTCGCGCCAGGGGGCGGAAAATACTACATAAACAGAGCTTAACGCGAACCTTGGGGTGATCGAGAGGTGTACTCGCTCAAGCGCACACGGCCGGCCAGATCAGCAGCGCGCCTCGCAAGCCAGCGGCAGGTGCGAGCGGAATTCAGCGAGGGGATGAGCCACAGCCAGCCGCTCGCCCTCAGCATGACCGTTCAGCAGCGGCGCGGACGGCGTCTGCCCGTCCTTTCGCACGCCTCGACCGGTCCCGTTGTGGTCTTTGGGCTGCTGAGCCGCCTGTAACGTCGGGCTCCCCGCGTCGGGGTCCGGTTCCTTTGCGTTGGACGGGCCGTCGTCGATGATGGCCGCGTGGTGCTGCGCAAGTTCCCGAAGGTGCGCCACCATTGCTTCCACCCGCGGACCGGCAAGGCGATAGTGGACGAGTTTGCCATCGCGACGCGATGTGATGAAACGCTCCTGACGCAGGCGGGCCAACTGTTGTGACACGTTGGCCTGGCGCACGCCCAGCAGTTGCTCCAGATCGCCGACCGTTTTTTCACCACTCAGCAGATGGCACAGGATCAGGAGCCGCCCTTCGTGTGCAATCGTCTTGAAAAACCGAACCATAGTCGCCGCCTGCTCAATCCAGGCCTCGGGCGATACGCGCGAGGAATGACCCGGTTCATTGGGGCTGTGGACTAGGATAATTGGCGCGCGGGCTGACATGACTTGGCTACATGCTGTTTCTGGGACCGACGATGCCAATATAAGTCGCACACGTTCATTAGGGGCGCAATCGGCTGAACAATGTATCGGAAGAAAACGTATTTAGTTGTTGGCCCGTCCAAATTTCCGCATCGCGCAGGACAATGCATTCAAAAAACAGAATATTTGAATGTGACGCTAAAGCTGAAACCAGTATCAGCAATACCTGCGGGACGCAGCCTCCATCATCTCCAAGCCACCAGGGGCTAGGCGCGGTCAGGTTTTGCGACCAAACTTAAATCTCGAATAGACATCAAGAGGTTGGCCACCCGATAATTCATCTCTCATTTGTGCCGCGTTTTTGGGTCCGCCCGTGCAAGGATCAAAGGCGCACAAATGACCTCGCCCACCGCGATTGCGCAAGTAACCCCATCACCTACGAACCGCATCAAGCCAACGCACGACCCCCTCTCCGGCGAGGCGTCCACTGGCCAGCGTGGCCTGCAGCAGATAGCCGCCG
>CAZGNQ010000117.1:0-10019 GCA_964527285.1 uncultured Hyphomicrobiales bacterium
TCCTGCCGACGTTGCGCAGGGCCGGGATCTCCACCTACTTTGTGGCCACCATTGACGAAGGCATCGCTTTGCGGGCCGTCTTGGCGTCCGGCGGGCATGACGATGTTGAGGTCTACGTGCTGGATGGTGTCCTGCCGGGCAGCGCCGGGGACCTGCTGGCCCATCGCCTGAAGCCGGTTTTGTCGAATGTCGCACAGATATCGATCTGGCTGGAGGCAGGCCAAACCTCACGCACTGCCGCTGCCGCACTGCATATCGACACGGGCATGACGCGCCTTGGTCTGGATCCGGGCGAACTGGCTGATCTGCTCTCTCCGGGCCATCCGCTCGCTGACCGTCTGGGTGGCCATCGCGGTGCATTGGCGATCGACCTCGTGATGTCACACTTCGCTTGCGCAGATGAGCCGGAGCACGAACTCAACGCAGCCCAACGCGCGGCTTTTGACGCAGCCGTCAGCGCGATTGAGGAAGATGGTCGGCTGGGCCCGCGTGCCAGCGCAACGACCCCGGACGGTTGGCGCACCAGTTTGGGCAATTCCCCCGCAACACTTGCCGACCCGGGCGCCAGATACGACGTCGTTCGACCAGGCGTGGCGCTCTGGGGCGGCCGCTCTGCACCAGACCCAACGGGTCTCATTCGGCCGGTCGCCCACGTGTTCGCGCGCGTTCTGCAGATCCGCACGGTTTCGAGCGATCGCACGGTCGGCTACGCCGCCGCCCAACATGTGACGGCCGGTCGCCGTCTCGCCACGCTGGGCATCGGGTACGCCGACGGCTACCCGCGCAGCGCCGGCGCCACGGACCAAATGCCGGGCGCGCATGTCATCATCAATGGCGCGCGCGCGCCGCTGGTCGGGCGGGTGTCGATGGACCTGATCGTGGTTGATGTCACCGACGTTCCGGGAGCCGTTTGCATCGGCACTTGGGCACAGATCTATGGTGATCGCGTCGGCGTGGACGATGTCGCCGACCAGGCCGGCACCATCGGGTATGAGGTGCTCACTCGCCTCAGCCGCCGCGCCGCCCGCGTCGTTGTCGACACATCGGGCTGACAAAACGCCATGGCCAAACGCTCCAAATCCTACGTCTGCCAATCCTGCGGCGCTGCCACGCCGAAGTGGGCCGGCAAGTGCGGCGCCTGCGGTGCGTGGAACACGATCGTCGAAGAGGTGGACATCGCAGCCCCGCCCGGCACCTCGGTGGATGTGAAGTCCGGGCGTTCCGTCGCGCTTCAAACGCTGGCGGCAAGCGACGCCGAGGCGCCGCGTATTGCCTCGGGGCTCGTTGAGCTTGATCGTGTCACCGGCGGCGGGCTCGTGCCAGGCTCAGCCATTCTCATCGGAGGCGAACCCGGTGTCGGCAAATCGACACTCCTGTTGCAGGCCGCAGCCTGCATCGCGCAGGCCAGCCGCCGGGTGCTCTATTTCTCCGGCGAAGAGGCCAGTGCCCAGGTTCGACTGCGGGCCCGACGGCTAGGCCTTGAAAAAGCGCCGGTTCAACTGGCCTCCGAAACCAGCCTCGCAGACATTCTCGCCACGCTGCGCGATGCCAAGGACGCTGACCTCGTCATCATCGATTCCATCCAGACGCTGTGGAGCGATGGGCTTGAGGCCGCGCCCGGCAGCGTCGGCCAGGTGCGCGCGGCCTGCCAACTGCTGATCCGTCACGCCAAGGCGGCCGGGGCCGTGCTCATGCTCGTGGGGCACGTGACCAAGGAGGGCGCGATCGCCGGCCCGAAGGTGGTGGAGCACATGGTCGACACGGTCCTCTACTTCGAGGGCGACCGCGGCCGACCGTTCCGCATTCTGAGGGCAACCAAGAACCGTTTCGGCCCCACCGACGAGATCGGCGTTTTCGAGATGGCGGAGGGCGGCCTGGAAGAGGTGCGCAACCCGTCTGAGCTGTTCCTCGGTGACCGTGAGGCCGAGGCACCGGGCGCCGCCGTGTTGGCCGGGCTGGAGGGCACGCGCCCGATCTTGGGTGAGTTCCTGGCGCTGGTGGCGCCAACCACGCTTGGCACGCCCCGCCGTGCGGTCGTTGGCTGGGACCAGAACCGCCTCTCGATGGTGATGGCCGTTCTGGAGGCGCGCGCGGGGCTGCAGTTTTCCGGCCATGACGTCTACCTCAACGTCGCCGGTGGTCTGCGCGTCAATGAACCGGCCGCCGATCTGGCCGCAGCCGCAGCACTTGCCTCATCGCTCCTCAACAAACCACTGCCCCAGGATGCGCTGTTCTTCGGCGAGATCAGCCTGTCCGGCGCCGTGCGCACTGTGACGGGCACGGAGCAGCGCTTGAAGGAGGCTGAAAAGCTGGGGTTCGGTCAGGCGCTCATGGCCCCTGGCGTGAGCAGAACAACCAAACGCCGCAAGCCACCCGCCACGTCGAGCGGCAAAGCCGGCGCCGGCGGATCAGCCGCCTTGCGGCAGGTGCCGGTCTCGACGCTTGACGATCTTGTTGCCTGGGTACGCGAGCCGGCATCCCATGGCGCGTGACCGGCAGTTCATGCTTGAGGGTTGCACAACGGACCTCTGACCGCCCCGATCGCCCCTCAGTTTCGACAAAGCCGCCACCTACGCCGCGCAAGTGCGGGAAAAGCTTGACCTTGTGCAGACGTGATGCTGGCCAGGGGACACGGTTGACGGTATGTCGCCGCAATGTGACGTGTGCGCTGCGTCATGGACCGGACATGGAGATGAACGCGTGCTTGGGCCACTCACCTATCTTGACGTGGGATTGATTGCGCTGTGCGCGATTTCCGGACTGCTGGCCACGGCGCGCGGGTTCTCGCGCGAGGTGTTGTCGATCCTGTCATGGGTGGCAGCAGCCGGTGCAGCGCTCTGGGTCATCTCCAGCCAGCCCCAGTGGATCGATCAACTGGCCGGCCAGGTGTTCCAGAACAAGCTGGTGGCCATGGTCGCGCTCGGCGCCGTGGTGTTCCTGGTGGTGCTGCTCATCGTCCATTTCATCACCATCCGCATCGCCAATGCCATTCTGGAAAGCGGCATCGGGCTGGTGGACCGCCTGCTCGGTTTCATTTTTGGCATCGCGCGCGGCTATCTGCTCGTTGTCATCATTTTCCTGTTCGGCAGCTTCCTGTTGCCCGAGGACGAGGCGCAGTACCCCGTCTGGGTCCGCGAGGCGCAGTCCCTGCCATCGCTCAAATCATCCGGCGAGGGGGTGCTGTCACTCTTCAAAGGCGTTCTGCCGGAAGAGCTTGTCGTGCCGGGGCTGCCGGGATCATCTGCTGAATAGGCGTCCGGCTCGGCCACTGGGCTGCGGCAGGCATGCCAAGGCCAAGCAGGGCAGGCAGGCAGGCAGGCAGGCAGGCAGGCAGGCAGGCAGTGGACCTTGAAGTCCGCGGTGGTCACCACGGCGCACCCCGCAATTGTGACACATTTCTGAAAAACGGGCTTGCAGTTGTGCCCCGGCAGCGTATCACCACGTCGCGCACAGGGTCCGCCGCGCCGTTCGCTGGTCGGCCGTTGATGCTGCGGAGGAACTGCATGAACGAGAGCGTCCCGTTGAATGCGTCGGGCAGGCCTCGGCGTGCGACCACCGACTTACGCAAGCAACGGCGTTTGCGTCGCCACATACGCACCCTGAAACCCCACGCTTACGCACAGGCGCGGCGCTGCCCTGGCCTCGACACGCTGCATGAGGAATGCGGCATTGTCGGAATCCACAACCACGAAGACGCCACCCTTCATGGCATCATCGCCTTGCACGCCCTCCAGCATCGCGGCCAGGAAGCCGTGGGCATGGTCACCACCGACGGCAGTGGCTTCAATGCCGTTCGCAAGCCAGGTTTGGTCAGTGAGGGACTGAGCGGCAAGAAGGTCCAGAAGCGGCTGAAGGGGCGCTCGGCCATCGGGCATGTGCGCTACGCCACCACGGGCGAGGGGGCGTTGCACAATGTCCAACCGCTGTTCGGCATGCTGCAAGATGCCCGCTTCGCCATCAGTCACAACGGCAACCTGACCAACGCCCAGTTGCTGCGCCAGAAGCTGGCCAAATCCGGGGCCATATTTCAGTCCACCACAGACACTGAAGTCGTGTTGCATCTGGTCGCCCGCTCCAGCGCTGGCTCCATTGTCGACCGCTTTATCGAGGCGCTGGGGGAACTGGAAGGAGGATACGCGTTCGTCGTCATGACAGACAATCGCATGATCGGCGCACGCGACCCCAACGGCATCCGCCCGCTCATCCTCGGGCGGCTCGACGGCGCCTATGTGCTCGTTTCGGAAACCTGCGCGCTGGAGACGATCGGCGCTCAGTTTGAACGCGAAGTTCGGGCCGGCGAAGTCGTGGTGATCGACGAGGCCGGCGTGCTGCAATCCATTCAGGTCACCGCCGACGCCATTGAGCGGCCGTGCGTGTTTGAATTCATCTACTTCTCGCGACCGGACTCCGTGGTGCGCGGCGAGGCCATCTACGATCTGCGCAAGGCCATGGGCGCCGAGTTGGCGCGCGAGGCGCCGGTGGATGCCGATGTCGTGGTACCCATTCCGGACTCAGGCGTCCCCGCGGCACTCGGCTTTGCAACTGAGTTGGGCATTCCCTTTGAACTCGGGATCATCCGAAACCACTATATTGGGCGCACTTTCATTCAGGCCAAGCAGAAGGACAGGGCGCGCGGCGTGGCCTTGAAGCATTCCGCCAACCCTGGCCCGGTGCGTGGCAAACGTGTTGTCCTCGTTGACGACAGCATCGTGCGCGGCAACACGTCATCTCAGATCGTGGCGATGATGAAGCGCGCTGGAGCCCTTGAGGTGCACATGCGCATTGCCTGTCCGCCCATACGCTTCCCCGATTTTTATGGCATCGACACGCCCAAGAAGAAGGATCTGATGGCCGCGACCCATTCTGTGGAGCAGATCCGCGACAAGATTGGCGCTCGGACGCTGAGCTTTCTGTCCATCGACGGGTTGTATCGCGGTCTCGGATACGGCGTGCGCGATGCCGACCGCCCGGCACTGACGGACCATTGTTTTACCGGCGACTACCCGACCGAACTGACGGACCAATCGGTGCTGATCCCCAACGCCGACTGAGGCCCGTGATGAGCGGCCCACTGAGTGAAGGCCGCCAATTGAAGGTCGCCAAGACGCGATCATGGCGGGCGTCGCCGCTTTGACATGAGCCACCCAAGGGCGGCCAGCGCCAGAGCGAGCGCAAGTCCTGGACCGTGAGAATGCTTGCCGACTGGCGGTTCACTGAACGCGCGCGCGCCCATTGACACGGACCGTTTGAAGGGCAAGTCAAGCGCACGCCCTCACTGCCGTCGCATTTGGCGCACAGGACGGGGCCAACTGTTACCCGAAGACGGCCAATGGGGCTTTCAGCAATGAAATCAGCAAATCCAATCTCCCGCACGTTGTTTGCCGCGCTTGGTCTGCCCAGCGCAGCCGTCATCGCCATGGTGCTGGGCGCCGCGACGCCGGCACTGGCCAACCAGATCAACACGGGCGGGGCTACGGGTGCATACTTCAGCTATTTCTGCCCCCCGTTGAGCGACAAGCTGCGCACGTCTGAATTCAATTATGATTGCGCGCTATCGGCAGGCTCACGCGAAAACATCGAGCGCGTGGCGGAAGACCCCACACAGATCGGTTATGCCCAGGCCGACATTTATCTCGCCGAGAGTGAAATTCTCGGGGGGCGTGAGCGCTTCACGACGTTGCGCACGGACATTGCACGCGAATGCCTGTTCATCGTGACCAAGAACCCCGAGATCACGTCTTTCGGCGAGGTGTCCGCTCTTGCTCAGTACGTAAAGTTCGTTCTTCCGCCGGAAAAGAGCGGCAGCGCGGCCACGTTTGAGTTGCTGCGCCAGATCGATCCGGACGGCCTGGGTCGCGCACAAAACGTCACCTATGCCGACAGCACCGACCGGGCGCTGGACCAGGCAATGTCCGAACCCGACACCTTCACCCTGTTCGTCCAGTTTCCTGACGCCAACAATCCGCGCTTCCGCAAGATCGCCGACAACAAAGGCGTCATTGTCCCGGTGATTGACCGCGCCATCCTGCGCCAGGTGATCCGCGGCGAGAAGATCTATTTCGCTCAGCAGACCGAGATTGAGGGTGCGAAATTTGTTCGTGAAAGCAAGGAAATCATCACGGCCTGCACGCCGATGGTCGTCTTCACGGGCGCCTCGCAGCGACTGCAGGATGAAGTGACGCGGCGGGACCATGAAGACCTCGTGCGCACCATCACAGCCTATGACATTGACGACCTGCGCCCGCGCGAAGGCTTCTTCACGCGCATGCTGCGCAAAACGCGTGAGCTGTCGTCGCGCAGCCTGACGAAGGCGCTTGAGTTGACCGAAGAGGCCCGCGAGCAGGCCGGGCCGTTGATTGATCAGGCGCGGGAGAAGGCCGGAGCGTTGGCAAACCGCGCCCGCGAGGAAGGCCGTGAGATGCTCGACGACGCAGGCCGGTTGGCTGACGAGGCGCGGCGCCGTGGCGGCGAGATCCTCGACGATGCACGCGAGGCTGGGCGGCGCGCGTTCGGTGATCGGGCCGAGACGTCTCCCGACGCCGGGGCTGGGGCACAGACCGATGAGGCGCCGCGGCGGTTCGACGACCGTGGCACAGGCGGTGGCGACGATTTTGCCGATGAGCCGCTTGAGACGACCCCGCGCAACGACCGTATTGACGGCGACACCGACACGCGACGCGAAGACAACCCGTTCCTGCAGTAGGCCGTCAGGGCGCGCGACACACCCATGGCGCTTGTCGCCATGGCTCGTCTGAGCTGTATTGGAATCACGAAAGCGGGGGCTGGGCCCCCGCTTTTTTTAACGAAAGAGCATGGCAATGACATCGCTCGAGCCGAGCGTTCTGCGTCCGTTGGCCGACGTTGATCTTGAGGGGCGCATTGCCCTTGTCACCGGCGCAAGCCGCGGGATTGGACGGGCAGCGGCGCGCGCACTGGCCGCGAACGGCGCACATGTGGTGGCGCTTGCTCGAACACGCGGCGGGCTTGAAGAGGTTGACGACGAAATCGCGGCTGCAACGGGCAAGCGGGCCAGCTTGATCGCACTCAACCTGACCCATGGCCCCAAGGTGGATGCTTTGGGCCCGGGGCTCTACCAGCGTTTTGAACGCCTGGACATCGCCGTGCTGGGCGCGGCCATGCTCGGGCCCATCTCGCCGCTCAGCCATATTCCGGACACTGAGTGGTCGAGCGTGCTCGATCTCAATCTTACAGCCAATTTCCGGCTTCTGCGCACGCTTGACCCCTTGCTGCGCATGAGCACAGCAGGCCGCGTTGTGGCGCTGACATCGACGGTCGAGCAGGACGGCAAGGCGTATTGGGGATTGCATGCCGCAGCAAAAGGCGGGCTCGATGCGCTTCTGCGGTGCTACGCCGCCGAGACCCGCAACACCGCCATCCGCGCCAATCTCTTCGATCCCGGTCCTGTCGCCACGAAGTTGCGCGGCAAAGCCTATCCGGGCGAAGACCAGGCAACGCTGGTGCAGCCCAGCGACGTGGCACCGACGATTGTCAGGCTGTGCGATCCTGAGTTGCAGATCACCGGACAAACGCTGCGCTTCAACGCGGACGCGTCCGTCTGATCCTCCTTCCCGCGACCGGCGCACGTCGCCCAGCCACATCGGCCCCGCGTCGGCTCACCTACCAGTCCAGCACCATGCCATCATAAGCGGGCGCGACATGGCTCGGCGTCTCCGCTTCCACGGTCTCGTAGTCGAGGTCCTGGAGCAGATGCGTCAGCACTGCGCGGCGCGGCTTCTGGCGGTCGATCCATGCCAGCGCCTCGCCAAGCGAGAAGTGCGTGGAGTGGGGCTCGTAGCGCAAGGCATCAAGGATCCACAGGTCAAGCCGGTCCAGAAACGGCAGGCTTTCACGCGGAAAGCCGACGACATCGCTTGAGTAGGCAACATCTGCGAAGCGAAAGCCGAGACTGTGTTTCGGCCCGTGGTCCTGCCTGAAGGCCGTGAAGGTGATTGGCCCGGCGGCGCCATTCACCGCAAACGGTTTGCCCGGTTCGATCAGGTGCCCGTCCAGCAATGAGGGGTATAGCTTGTTGACGGGCTTGAAGGCGTAACCGAAGCGCGCGTGCAGCGTCTCACGAGTGGTGGCATCGAAATAGACCGGCATGCGCGCCTTTTGCCGGAACACAAGCGGGCGCAGATCGTCGATCCCGTGGGTGTGGTCAGCGTGGTCATGCGTGAACAGCACGGCATCGATGCGCTTGAAGTGCACGCCGAGCAATTGCTGGCGCAGATCCGGTGAGGTGTCGATCAGCACCGTCGTCGTCGCACCATCCTCGTCGCGCTGCTCGATCAGGGCGGAGCACCGCAAGCGCCGGTTGCGCGGATCCTTGGGGTCGCACTTGCCCCATTCGCCATTGATCCGCGGAACGCCGCCAGAGGGACCACAACCGAGGATCGTCAGCGTTCGCTTCATTCAGCAGCCTGCTGCCTCGCCACGATGCGGGGCACCTTGGTGTAGAGGCGGTGAAAGTTGTCCGTCGTCATGGCTTCCAGTTCGGATACGGACACACCGCGCTCCCGGGCCATCATGGAGGCCACATGGCGAACAAATGCCGGTTCGTTGCGCTTGCCGCGATGCGGCACAGGCGCCAGGAATGGGCTGTCCGTCTCCACCAGGATTCGGTCGCTGGGCACGTCGCGCATGATGGCGCGCAAGTCGTCCATGTTGTTTTTGAACGTGATCACGCCAGTGAAAGAGATGTAAACGCCCAACGCCAACGCCCGCTCAGCCAGATCGCGCCCACCTGTGAAGCAGTGCAGCACGGCCTTGAACGGTCCTTTGGCCATTTCGTCTTCCAGGATGGACGCCATGTGATCATCGGCATCGCGGGAGTGGATGACGATGGGCAGTCCCGTGCGCCGGGCGGCCTCGATCTGCGTGCGGAAGCCGGCCTCCTGGTCCTCCACCGGCGCCCGGTCATAGAAGTAATCGAGCCCAGCCTCACCGATGGCGATGACGCGATCATGGTCGGTCGCGTTCACGTAATCCTCGACCGTCAGATCGATCTCGCGATGGGCGTAGTGCGGATGGGTGCCAGCGGAGCAGTACACCGTCTCATATCGCGAGACCGTTTCGATCAGTGCCGGCAGCGCCGCCATGGTGGTGGAGATGCTGACCAGGATCTCAACGCCAACGGCACGCGCCCGCGCCACCACCGCGTCGCGGTCCTTCGTGAAATTGGCGAAGTCCAAATGACAGTGGTGATCGACAAGCATGCTCAGGCCCCCTGGTCAGTCTCGATGTAGCGCGGAAAGGCTGGCGTCGGGCTTGCAATGGCTATGCCGGGCGTCAGACGGTGCGCTGCCCCCAAATACGCATAAGTGCGCCGTTCTGCTTCAACATCCAATAAATCGAGAAGCTTAACGGCTCCTTTGGTTGTGACCGGTTGCGCCAGGATCGCAATCTGGCGAACAACTTCCGCTGTGACGTAAAGAACAGTGCCCATGCGCTCCGGGTCTGTCTTTTTCAGCGCCCAGGGCTCCTGGCTGGCGAAATACCTGTTGGTCTCACTCACAACGGACCAGACGCGGTCCAGGTATTTGTGGATGGCCTGGTTTTCCATATCGGAACGGCAGGCATCAAGCAGCCCCTCTGCCGCTGCCAGGACGGCCTCATCCTCTGGCGTGAAGGCGCCCGGCGCCGGCAGTGCGCCAGCACAATTCTTGACGATCATCGACAATGATCGCTGCGCAAGATTGCCCAGGTCATTGGCGAGATCGGCGTTGGTGCGATTGACGATCGCCTCGTGGGAATAAGAGCCATCCTGGCCGAACGGCACCTCGCGCAGGAGAAAATACCGAAGCCTGTCTGTTCCGTAGCCATCCACGAGCACAAACGGGTCGATCACGTTGCCGACGGACTTCGACATTTTCTCTCCCTTATTGAAGAGAAAACCATGGGCAAACACGCGCGTCGGTAGATCCAACCCCGCGGACATCAGAAACGCCGGCCAGTAGACCGAATGGAGCCGCGCGATGTCCTTGCGGGTCACGTGGACC
>CAZGNQ010000118.1:0-10015 GCA_964527285.1 uncultured Hyphomicrobiales bacterium
CCCATGAGAACCAGGTCGGCCCCGAGAATTGACGGCGTCATACGATCACTACCCCTTACAGCTGATGAGGACATGCCGGCGCCCGGCGTTGGCGCATTCGATGCGCGTGGAGCTGGTGCTGCACTGGCCGGAGCCGCGGCGGGAGGCGCAGCAGCGGGCCGGTCCGGCGTTTCAACCTTACGTTGCGGTTCCTTGCCTGCGTCTTTGTCCGCCCCGCCCGGGCGTCTGCTCGTGAACATGCCGGCTCCTTGTGCGACCAACCTTCGTGGCGAGCGAGATCACATGCAGGTGTGGATCGTCAAGAAGAGATGATTGACTGCGGTTTGGGTGGCACGCAGGCGCCATCCAAAAACCTCATCTACACAAGTATCGTGTCGAATTTAATACGCTCTGGCGTTCGCATCGCGGCCGTTCGGTGCCAATCGTCCGCCGGCGTCCTGTTTGGCTTGCGCCGCGTGCATCGCCGCGTTTGCTGTTGGCCTCTCCGTCCACGTCGCAGGGGTGTCACGGTGCGCATCGTGGACCACGATCGACCGGCAGCCTCAGCCGAGCGCGGCCAGCGGCTTGTAGAACCCTGGCGCAAGGCCAGCCTCCGCCCGTGCCCGATCATTGAACGGCGGGCGCACACTGCCCCGGAAATAGGTTCTGATGAGTTTGTGAAACGTCGGCTCCGGATCGGCGCCGGCCTGAGCACACAGATGGCGGAACCACTTCAACCCGAACGCGACGTGACGCTTCTCGTCTTCAAAGATGATTTTCAGAATGCGGGCGCTGTCCCAGTCTTGGGCGCGCTCCAACTTGGCGATCATGGGCGGGCTGACATCGAGGCCGCGCGCCTCCAGAACAAGCGGAATGATGGCCACGCGCGCCATGAAATGATCGCCTGCCGCGTGGCCGGCCTGCCAGAGCCCATCGTGCGCGGGCAGTGCACCGTATCGCGAGCCAAGCGCCTTCAGCCGGCGGTCCAGCAATTCGAAGTGTTTGGCCTCCTCGACCCCGACCCGCACGAAATCGTCGAACAGTGCGCGCGGGCTGTCGTGCGGCGCACGCATGATCAGGTCCCACGTCATGTCAACCGCACTCAGCTCAATGTGCGCCAGGGCGTGCAGCAGCGCGATGCGTCCATCTTTTCCGCCTGCCGACCGTTTCGGCATGTCGCGCGGCGACAACAAGATGGGTTCATCAGGGCGGCCCGGCACGTCGTGCGGGAGCGGACCATCCCGCCGTCGTCGCAACGATAGTCGACCGTGATGCCAGTCCTGGGCCGTCTGCTTGGCCCAGGCGACCTTCTGTTCCAGGTCGGGCGTTCCCACGATCGCACCCGCCCGCGTGATGAGGTCGTCACCCGGGCGCAATGCACCGGGCTGGCAGGGTGATTCGCCGGCCTGTGTCATGACCACTCCCGCCGCTGAGGGTGTTGCTCGCCACCCGCGATCCGCCACCCGCCACTGTCGTCGCGTTGCGCTGGGGGCGCCAAGCCCGATCGGCCTGTCAGGTGCCCGAGAGCGCTTCAGCTTCCTTCAGCACGGCCTCGGCGTGGCCGGGCACACGCACTTTGCGCCATGCTTTGGCCAGCGTGCCGTCCTTGGCCACCAGGAACGTCGAGCGGTCAACGCCCATATACTTCTTGCCGTACATGGACTTCTCCACCCACGAGCCGAACGCCTCGATCATCTCATGGCCTTCGTCGGACCCGAGCGTGACCGTAAGATCATGCTTTTCCTTGAATTTTCCGTGCTTGGCCAAGGTGTCAGGCGACACGCCGATCACCCGCACACCAATCCGATCAAAGTCCTCTTTCAGCCCGGAGAATGCGATGGCTTCCTTGGTGCACCCGCTGGTGTCGTCCTTCGGATAGAAATAGATCACGGTCACCGCGCCGGAGAGATCGGCGTTGGTCAGTGTCGAGCCGTCGTCAAGCGGCAGGGAAAACGCCGGAAGCGGGTTGCCTTCTTCCACCATTGCTTCAGGTCCTTTGTGTGCACGGGCGCTCTCGTTGGTGGGAGCGCTTTCATGGCTGGCAAACGCCGCGGGGACGGGGGTCGGATCGTTCCCTTCGGCGGTCCTTGAGGAAAAGAGACCTCAGGAGCGCTCGGGAACGGCTGCGACGAACGGGAATGCGCGTGCGAGGTACGTGGATTGATCGGGGCTGGCCAGCGTGGGGCCACCAATGATGCACGCATCGCCAAGTCGACGCATCGCAAAGTCCACGCATCGTAAAGTCTTCGCCAATTCACCTTCGAGGCTGCCTGCAAGAGCGCCTGCATCGGTGCCCGATCGCCACGGCCTTCACAAGTCTGCCCCGGCCACATCGACGGCCACCTTGCTGACATATGTGTGGGCCATCGCCCGGTGCTCCGGCCGGGAAAGCTGCCGGGCATTTCATGGCGGACGCGTGACTGATATCGGGTTGCGCGCAAGGCCATGATCAGGCGTGCCTGACCATGGTCGCTGGGGGCGCGGTCGCTTTGGCGTTTATTGGGGCGATTCCTGGAGCGGCTGCTTTGTTCCGGCGCCTGTCCGGTGGCGGCGCGCCGGTGAAACTTGGGGAGCGTGGAAGACCTTGAGCGACGAGCGCGACAACGGCATCGACGTCGAAGGGTCCACCGCCCTGGTCCAGACCCAGCCGGCCAGCCTGCCCATTCGCGCGCGCGATGCCTCACCGCAGGTGATCGCGCTGCCGCCATTGGGCGAGCGCACGCAACGTGGCACCTTGCGCCCAACGGTCGGACGTTCGTGGTCCCACTGGATCGTCATGGCCGCGGGCGCAGCCGTGTTGACGCTGGCGGTCATCGCGGTGGTCGCTTTTGCCGGCGTCCGCTATCGCCTCGAGCAGGGTCCGATTTCACTGGCGGGGCTGGTTCCAGGCATCGAGGCGGCCATCAACGCTGAGATGGGCGGGCTCAATGTCGCGATCGGCGACGTCATCCTGCAAGCCGACCCCGGTGAGGTCGGCTTCGGACTTCGCCTCAGCGATGTGCGCATCGAAGAACGCGCGACAAAGACTGTCTTGGCCCGCGCACCACTGGCAGCCATCGACATGAGCCTGGCGGGCCTGATGGCCGGTCGGGTCGCGGCCGATGAGATTGAACTTCGCCGGCCACGCCTGCGGCTGGTGCTGCCTGGCCCGGAAGCCTCGTCCGCTGCGCGCTCACTGCAGACCGACCTGGACCCTGCACTCGCGGCATTCCAAGCGGGAGCGAGCAATCTCGATGGCCGGAACACCGCCTTCGGCTTGGGCCAGGACCGTGGCGCAGACACGGCGTCGGGCGTTGCACCAGATGAAAGTGCGGCCGATCCCTTGACGATGTCACGGCCCATCGACGTGCTTGCGGTTGTCGCAGATACGCTGGCGCGGGCGCGGCGTGGAACGGTTGCCTCGGGCTATCTGCGGCGTCTGAAACTCCGCGATGCGCAAATCAGTGTTGAGCGGTCGGGTGTGCGACCCGTGGCTCTGGCGGTCCCGCGCTTCACCTTCACGCTTGAGCATCGCCAGAAGCGCAGTCGTCTCGTCGGCGAGGGCGTTGTGGCAAACGCAGACGGCGATTCCGAATTGCTGGTCGACATTGAGGAAAGTGAGAAGCGGCGGCAGCTCTCGCTCAAGGCGCAGTTCGGTCAGATGCCGGCCCCTCTCCTTGCTGCTTTCGCTGATGTGCCCTCATCGTCGGACGTGACCCTCGATGCTGCCCTCATGAGCGGGCAAATCAGGCTTGATCTCACACATGAGGGGATTGTGACCCGCGCCCGTGGGGATGTTCGTTTGGACCGCGGGCTGGCCATTGGCGCTGCTGTCTTCGACGATGGTCTGCTTGTCGATGGCGCGGCCGCGAGCGTGGCTTACGACGGTCCGGGCAAGGGCTTCACCATTGAGAAGCTGACGGTCGAGACCCCCCTCGGCGGCATCGTGGGCTCTGGTCGCATCGCTCCAGTGGCTTCCTCCCGCAACGGTACGCCCGCTTGGGAACTGGCGTTCGACGGCTCGGCCCCGCGCGATGCGGCGGCGTTGGGATGGCCTGGGCGGATGCCTGGTCGGATGACGACGGGCCTCAGTTCGAGGCCAGAGCGCGTCTGGCCATGGGGGCAGAACACGCCGGCGACGCTTCGCCTGCCGCTGCGAACGGGTGCTGCCGGGCCGTGGCGCGTAATACCGACCGCCCATGCGAATGTTTCCGAGCCCGCTCGTGCGAATGACTTCAAGACATTGCGCCTGCGCGGGGAGGTGATGGCCGATGGCAGCCTTTTCACCTTGAATGAGCTTGGTCTGGGCTTTGCCCGCGGTCGCTTGCGGCTGGCAACGGAGCACGGGCCAGGGGGCAGCGGTGGACGGCTGACGCTCGCCGCCGAACAATTGCGGTTGAGACGAGCGCTGGCACTTTGGCCTCATCCCGTCGCACCTGCTGTGCGGGCGTGGGTCGCGGATCGCATGGATGCCGCGGAGGTGGAAAAGCTGAACGTGATCGTGGCCCACCGCATCGATCCGATCGCCGGCAAACTGAGAACGAACCGGGCAGGCAGTGGCGCTTCTGCGCAACCGGGTGCCAGTGGGCCTGACGCGGGAACCGGCGTTCTCGGGCGCTCCTACGGTTGGTTGGCCGACGGCTCGGTAACGGTCGAAACAACGCTCAAGCACGCGCGCTTCCGGCCGGTTCCTGATCTGCCGGCTGTGATCGCCCCGCACGTCCAGGTCACCTACCTGCACGATACCGTCGCCGTCCGCGCACCGCGTCTGGTGGCGCTGACGCCGGGCGCCTCCATGGACGCCATTGCCGATCTGATTGCCGGTGGTCGGCCGGGCGCAAAAGCCCTGATGCATGAGGCTGCCGCAAAAGCAGCGTCAGCGGAAAAACAGGCGGGCGCCGCAACGCAAGGTGGCGATGGGCGTCCCCCACTGCCACGCGCGAAGCCCGGGCGGCGCGATCAGCGCCTGGCAACACGTGGCGGTCTGCTGCGCGACGCCGACCCGACCGTCATCCTGACGGATGTCCGCTTCGATTTGCCCGAGGCAGCGCGTGGCGAGAAAACCCTCGCGACACTCGGCTTCAAGATGTCCGGTGGTCTCGATAAGGTCGTTGCCGCAGTTGGCACTCAACGTCTCGGCCTCGACCGCATCCCTCGTGATCTCATCAACCGGGCGCGCGGGCGCGTGGCTGGCGATCTGCGGCTGGCTCTCGATCTCAAGGCGGACCGGGTGACAGATACAACCGGGACAGTGCGCGTGTCCGGGCTCAGTTTACCGAGCGTCGTGCCCGGCCTGAACATTGCCGGCAGCAGCGTGCGTGCCGCTCTTGCCGACGGAGGTGTCCAGGCCACCGGCGACCTGCTGGTCAACGGCGTCCCGGCGCGCGCATCATTTCTGCGCTTTGCCAACATTGCAGAGCACCGCCAGCCGGGCCTCACCGTGGTGGCAACGCTGGATGAAGCCGATCGCCGTGCGCTCGGGATCGGTGACATCGATGGCCTGAAGGGACCGGTTGCGGTGGAGGTGCGCCGACAAGCTGGACCAGGGCCGGGATCGGATGGCGCAAGCCAGCAGACATGGCGCCTCGCCGTTGACTTGAGTGATGCCACGATCGACATACTGCCGCTCGACTACGCCAAGCAGGCCGGTCAGAAAGCGACGCTGGAGGCGGCGCTTGCACGGCCGGACATGCCACGGCCCGTGCCGGCGCGCGCAGGCGGGGGGGGCGTCGGCTTGCGTGTGGACAACCTCCGGCTGACGTCTCCCAACCTGGCCTTGAGCGGGCGGTTGACGATTGACGGTGCCGGGCGCGTCGCCACGTTCGATCTGCCCGAGATCTCTCTCAACGTCGTCACGCAGTTTGCAGCCCGTGGTGAGCGTGAGCCCGACGGCCTCTGGCGGGTGAACATCACCGGGCGCTCGTTTGATGCCCGGGGTTCGATCAAGACGCTCTTCACGCAGACCGGCAAGCCGGCTGGCGCGGCCCGCAGTGGCGCTGCGGCACAGGATGGCGTGGGTCTTGATCTGAACGCCAACATCGGCGCGGTCATCGGCTTTGCGGATGCCACGCTCAGTAATCTCAGATTGCGAATCCAGAAGCGGCGGGGCCGTCTGACTGCTTTTGAATCCTTCGGTGATTTTGAACGCGGTCGGCGGCTGGGTGTTCGGCTTGTCCAGGCCGAAAACGGCACACGCGAAATCCTGGCAGAGACGGATGACGCGGGAAGCGCATTCCGCTTCGCCGGTCTCTACCAGAGCATTCGCGGGGGGCGGGCGTCGCTCAAGCTCAATCTGGATGGCTCGGGCTCGGCTGAAAAGGCTGGAACACTTTGGGCCCGCAGTTTTGCCATCTCCAACTCGAGGGTTGTCGATCAGGTCATCAGCGACGTGCCGCGCGCACGCGCTGGCTTTGCGGCCGCCCAGGCGCAGCGCGGCGACAGCCGGCTGCGCGACGAGCCCGTTGCGCCCCGATTGCGCCGTAACCAGATCGCCTTCGACCAGCTTTATCTGCCGTTCACGGTCGGCGCGGGACGTCTGAGCATATACAACGCCTTCATCAACGGCCCCGTACTGGGCGCAACGCTGCGCGGGCAGGTGAACTTCCGCAACCGCCGCGTCGACGTTGGCGGCACATACGTGCCGCTTTACGGGATTAACGCAGCGCTCGGTGCGATGCCCGTCATCGGCCAGCTCTTCGTGGGGCGTCGCGGCGAAGGGGTCCTCGGGCTGTCGTACGCTGTGAAGGGCGCAATCGAGAACCCAAACGTGGTCGTCAATCCGATGACGATGGTGACGCCGGGCATCTTCCGTCAGATCTTTGAGTTCCGCCCGCCTGCACCGCCACCCGGCATTCCCGGCGGTTTGCGTGGAGCAGCGCCGCGCGTTCAGGCCAACCGAGGCCGCGCCAGCCGCGGCGCACGCCAGCGCACGGCGACCGGAGATCGCGATCCGGCCAGCCTTTCGTCCTCCCGCCGCACGGCCAATGCCACTCTGGATGACGACACTGATGCCAGCGCCTCGCAAATCTACGGCGGCATCAGCCCGGCGGAGTTGTTCGAGCGCAGCTCCGGCAGCGACCGCACGTCGGGCGCAATTCCGCCGCCGCGTGAGGTGCGCAGCGGCAATGCGCAGAACACGCCCGCCGTTCCGCCAGAACTGGTCGGTGATGTGCGTGGCGATGCCGATGCGTTCAACGAGCCCTGGCAGATCGAGACGATCGAGTGAGCCAGCGCTGCCCGGCGGCGGACCGGTCGAAGACGGGTGTCGTTGATCCGTTCGCACGAGCGCGTGACCGCCAACGCCACAGGCGTCACAAGCGAGCATCGGGGCCCGTTAACCACGGCGCACCCTTTTGCTTTCGCCGCTGGGGATGCGGTCTGCGCATTCAGACGATGGATACGCTCCCATGGCAGTGTCTCCCACCAGCGCCATGCGCAGCAATCGTGTATGGCGCATCTCTTCATTTCGACGGTCGTTCGTGTGGAAGCACTGCTGACAGATTGGTTTTCGCTTCAGCCCGTGGTCCTGCACCGGCTTGACGATGCGTCGCGCGCCGCCATCACGGCCCTTTTGCTGGCGGGCTTGATCCAACCCCCATTCATCATCCTGTGCATGCGCATTGTGTTGCGCACCCAGGGCCGAAATGCGGGTGTGCGTGGTCCGGCTGTCGCCACAGCAATGTCGCCCGGCGGCCAGGGCGTGCCGTTCACCCTGATGCGCGCCCAGGCGGCCAGCGCTCAGGTGCTGCTCCTGGCACCGCTCGTCATCGGCGTCGGCATCGCCGGCCTTCCCACCGCGGGTCTCGTTTCGGCGCTCTTCCTGGCGCTTATTCTGTTCACCCTCGCGCTCCTCGACGCCCAGCATCGCTGGCTGCCGGATCGGCTCGTTCTGGCGGTCGCCGGCATCGGGCTCCTGGCGCATTTCCGGGCAGCGGATACGGCGGGCGCCCTCCAGCTCATGGTCTCAGGGGTGCTGGTGAATTTTCTCGTCTGGGTGCCGCTTGCCTGGTGGCTGAGCGGGGCCGGACCGGCGGCAACAGCGGGCGCATCGGTGGGGGAACCGGCGCGGTCGTGGCGGGTGATGGGGCCGGGAGATGTGAAACTCATCGCGGCCATGGCGATCTGGTTGCCGCCCCTGCAGATGGCCAGTGCATTGACCGCCGCGCTTGCCGGCGTGTGCGTGGTGGCAATGATCGGGCTCGCCCAGCAGCGGCTGGCGGCCGTGGGATTGAGTAATGCGGCTGCAGGCTCCGTGGTGCCCGGCAGCCCCCAACAGGCGTGGCTGCGGTCACCGCGGGACGCCGATGATGGCCTGATTGCCTTCGGGCCGTTTCTGGCGCTGGGCTTCTGGGCTGTGTGGTGCAGTGCCCAAGGCTGGGCGGTGGCAGCCTATTAGATCAGACTGGTGCAAGCGCACTTGCGTTCACTGGAAACGCTCTCAGTCTCTGGCGTGCCGATGCGTCCTTCAACCCAGGTGGGGCCTCTGGGATCGGATGAGTTCTCGCGCTTGTCGAGCCGCAGCGGGCGAACCCTGAACGCCAGAGCCGGCGCTGCTGGTCCTGCCCGCGATGCAAGATCGGTTGCAGCGTATTCGGCTGGCAGGCCGCCTGGACAGCGCGATCGGTGGGCCGGCGATGTGTTTTCGTCGGCTGCTACTCGGCTGCTTCGCGCGGCGCGTACCCAAGCTCGGCATTGAGCTTGTCGAGCAGGCCCTCCGCCGCCTCGGCAATCTGCGTGCCCGGCCCGAAGATCGCCCGCGCACCGGCCTCCAACAATTCATCGTAATCGCCAGGCGGCACCACACCGCCGACGACGATCATGATGTCCTCGCGGCCAAGTGCCTTCAAGGCATCGCGCAGCTCCGGCACCAGCGTGAGGTGGCCGGCGGCGAGCGACGACACGCCGATGATGTGCACATCGTTTTCCACGCCCTGGCGCGCGGCTTCCTGTGGCGTCTGGAACAGCGGGCCGATGTCGACATCGAAGCCGAGATCGGCGAACGCGGAGGCGATCACCTTCTGCCCGCGGTCATGTCCGTCCTGGCCCATCTTGGCGATCAGAATGCGTGGGCGCCGGCCGTCATTGGCCTCGAACGTTTCCACCATCGATAGCACGCGGTTGGCGGCCTGATTCATATCGCCCAACTCGGCCCGGTAAATGCCCGTGACCGCCTTGATCTCAGCCTGGTGCCGGCCGAACACCTGCTCGCAGGCCATGGAAATCTCGCCCACCGTGGCTCCCGCGCGGGCTGCGGCGACGGCACCAGCCAGCAGGTTGCCGGAGCGATCCTGACTGGCGATGGCTGTGAGGTCTTGCAGTGCGGCCTGGCAGGCTGCTTCATCACGTTCGGCGCGCAGGCGTCTCAGCTTTTCGATCTGCTGGGCGCGCACGGCCGCATTATCGATCTTGAGTGTCTCGATGTCAGCTTCGTCCTGCTGGCGAAATTTATTCACCCCGACGATGGTCTGAGCGCCGCTGTCAATGCGCGCCTGCGTGCGTGCGGCAGCCTCCTCGATGCGCAGTTTGGGCACGCCCTGCTCAATGGCCTTGGCCATGCCGCCCAGCTCTTCGACCTCGCGGATATGTTGCCAGGCGCGCTCGGCAAGATCTGCCGTCAGCCGCTCCACGAAATAGCTTCCACCCCAGGGGTCGATCACCCGGCACGTGCCCGTCTCGTGCTGGAGGACCAGTTGAGTGTTGCGGGCAATGCGGGCGGAAAAATCCGTGGGCAGCGCGAGGGCTTCGTCGAGGGCATTGGTGTGGAGTGATTGCGTGTGGCCCTGGGTGGCGGCCATTGCGTCGATGCAGGTGCGGATGACGTTGTTGAAGACGTCCTGCGCGGTGAGGCTCCACCCCGAGGTCTGACAGTGCGTGCGCAGCGACAAGGACTTCGGGTTGTTCGGCTCGAACTGCTTGAGCAGCTTGGCCCACAGCGCGCGGGCGGCGCGGAGCTTGGCGACCTCCATGAAGAGGTTCATGCCCACGCCCCAGAAGAACGACAGGCGCGGCGCGAAGCCGTCGATCGACAGGCCCGCGGCGATGCCGCAGCGGGTGTACT
>CAZGNQ010000119.1:0-9998 GCA_964527285.1 uncultured Hyphomicrobiales bacterium
CGCACGTCAGGCCCCCATTACGAAATGAATTCCCGAGGATTGCAACAGCTCTGCGCTGCACTGCAACACGGCGCACCGGCCTCATGCGGCGCGCGCACCTGCATCGCTTCGCCACACCGCCGCTGCGCGCCCGTGTCGTTTGCAGACATGGACGCGCGGCGGCAGCGTTTTCTAAGGTGCTCAAAAGACGCTGAGAGGACACCCCCCATGCAACCGATGCCGAACTCCCTCGAAGAGCAGTGGATGCCGTTTTCAGGCAACCGGGACTTCAAGTTGGACCCGCGCCTGATCGTCAAAGCCGAGGGCTGCTATTTCTGGGATCACAAGGGCGGGAAAGTGCTTGATGGGTCATCGGCACTGTTCAACGTCGCGTGCGGACATGGCCGCACTGAGATCGCCGATGCGGTCCACAAGCAGCTTCGCGAGCATGATTACTCTCCGCTGTTCCAGTTGGGCCATCCCGGCTCCTTCGAACTGGCGCGGCGCGTTGCTCAGCTCACTCCGGAAGACCTCAACCGCGTGTTCTTCGTGAACTCCGGGTCCGAGGCGATCGACACAGCCCTCAAGATGGTGATGGCCTACCATCAGGCGCGCGGAGATCACGGACGCTTGCGCATGGTCTCGCGCGAACGCGCATACCACGGCGTGAACATTGGCGGTGTCTCCCTCTCCGGCATGGTGCGCAACCGCACGCAGTTCCCGTTGACAATGCCCTACGTCTCGAACATCCGGCACACGTGGGTCCCTGAAAACAAGTATGCTCGCGGCCAGGGTGAGCACGGCGGACAGGACCTCGCCAATGACCTTGAGCGCCTCATCCAGACCTACGGCGGCAACACAATCGCGGCCGTTTTCGTCGAGCCCATTGCCGGATCGACGGGATGCCTCGTCCCGCCCAAGGGTTACCTGGAGCGGCTTCGCACGATCTGCGACGAACACGGCATTCTTCTGATTTTCGATGAAGTTATCTGCGGGTTCGGCCGCCTGGGTGACAACTTTGGTGCGCAGGCCTTTGGCGTCACGCCGGACATGATCACGATGGCAAAGGCGCTGACCAACGGCGCGCAGCCGATGGGTGCCGTGGCGGTCCGTGATGAGATCTACGACACCGTCGTTGACCACGGTGCACAAAACGCGATCGAATTCTTCCACGGCTACACGTATTCAGGGCACCCAGCGGCCTGCGCCGCAGGGATTGCGACGATGGACATCTACGAGCAGGAAGGCCTGTTCGAGCGCGCCGCTGAGCTTTCGCCCTATTTTCTCGACGCCGTTTACGACCTGCGGGATCTCGACATCATCACCGACATTCGCGGTTATGGCCTGATGGCGGCCATCGACGTGGCGCCGCAGGACGGTAAGCCCGGCATGCGGGGCACACGCCTGCAGAAGGAGTTGTTCTGGCGCGGCCTGCACGTGAAATTCACGGGCGACGCCGGTATCCTTGCGCCACCGCTCGTCATAGAGAAGAGCCAGATCGATGACCTCGTGGGCATCCTGCGCGAGGCTCTCGAGAACGAGACGGTGCATTAACGCGACCGTCGACGCCGCGCTTGCCCCAGTGCTGCGCCTGCCCGGCGCGGCGAACCTGCCCGGAGGTTACGGGCAGGTTGTTTTCTCAAGGAGAGGCTGGAGCGCCACGGCCGGCACCGCAATGCCGGACGGCCGAGCCGTGCGCGCGACGATCACACCGGCCGTTTGCCACCGCACGCCGGCCGGTTTCGTCGCATCTGGCGATCTGACGCTATCGACGCCTTCGTGAGCGGCGCCGCGCACCAGCAGTGGCCCGCCTGAGGTTCCCTCAAACGGTGTGCAGGAACTCTCAACAAGGCCGCGCGCGAGGCGGCTCACCCGGCATCCCGGCACAAACGTCAATGCATACCGGCGGCGCACCGGATAACCGGCTTGAGCAAAGTCCGCTTCGCGTGGCGCCCTTCCTCGCCATGACGCCTCCGGCCATGCGTCAGCATTTTCCGGTGATGACGTCGCGGACGGGGTCGCGCGAACAACGGGAATGGGCGCAACGCCCATCGGCGCCGCCAAGACGATGAGGGCAGCGTCACCGCGCACGCCGTTGAGCCCGACCTTGGCCGAGCCCAGCAGCACATCGCCGCCACTGCGATAATCGGGATGCACGTGCACGCATCGAGCCGTACCGGCCGCCTTCCAGCGACGTTGTGGTGAGACGCCGGCGAGGAACGCGATACGGCCTGCACGGAACGGACGACGCGTGCGGGGGTCAATGATGCAATGAGCCGCCGTAAGCACGCGGCGTGGTGCGATCAGCGTGCCAGTGCAGGCCACACGCCTGCGATACCCGCGGATATTCACCTGCCCCACGGCCTGGAGCCGCGGATCGCCGGCGCCCGTGCGCGCCAACTTGAGCCCAGTGCCGTTGTGCGACGCCATCGGCCGCACAGCTTGCGCCCCGGCACCGACGGAACCTGCGAGCAGGCCGGTGGTGCCGACGCTCACCGCCCCAACAATGATCGCGACAGACGGCACCCGTGGGCGCAATGCAGATTTCAACAACTTCATGGCGCTCACGCCCCACGCCAACACCGATGCACGGCGGGACCGTGGACCAAAGGGCTGCGCCCGTCACGTGAGAAGACCGACAGAGGCGCGGAACTGCACCGGGCAGCGCTGGCCGTGCCGAGGAACGCTCAGAAAGAGCGGGGCGCCTCGTTTGCCGCTCAACGCGTGGGCGCCCCTGTCTGTGATGCAGCGCCGACGAACTGCCGTTACGCGGTGCGCATCTGGCCTTGGCGTGCGAATACGCCCATTGCGTCTGCCTTGCGGTCGACCGTCCCAGCGTCTGCGCGCGCTGGTGCCACCGCATCCAGCTTGATGGCCCGGCGCAAGGCCGCGTCCGTCAGATCGGCGCGCTCCAGGCCGATATCCTGAAGCTGAGCATCGGACAATTGACCGAGAATGGCCTGCGTCCGCTTGAGTGCGACATGGCGCCGAACCTCGCCAACGGCGATCGTCGCGGCGCCAACAACAGTTGAAAGTACAGTCATTGTGCCCATCCCTTGTTTCATGCTGCGTTGCAGCGAAATGATGGACATCGGCGGCTGCGGCTAGCCGGCAGAACAAATGCCTGACCCGCTAATGCTGCATAGCACAAAAACACGCCAGCGGCGTCATGCGCACAATAAAGCGGCAATCCCAACGGCGTGTCGCGAATTTCGGCACCTGCGCGACATCCACTGCTCTGGAATGCGCATTGAATGGCAGCACGGGCCATGGAACGGGCGCTTGGCGAGGTGCTGTCGGCAGGTTTTGGAGCGCGCGGTGGCAGTTGATTGAGCAAAGCCGCAACGGATCACGCATGCCGCGGGTTGAGAAAAGCGGCCGATGCGCATGGCCCGCGACACAATGACCACGAAGCAAGCGTGCTGCGGGAAAGCCGCAGCCTCACAGCAAGCGCCACGTCCGCTCGGTGTAGCCCCGGTAAGCGTCGCCGTGCGTGCGCAGCATGAATTCCTCCTCAAGCCGTGCCTGGATGGCGAGAAGAATCACCGACAAAACGGCCGCCACCAAAGAGAGCACCGTTGGCGCGGCGAAGAACAGCCCAACGCTGATCAGCACGCAGCCCAGATAGATCGGATGGCGTACATAGGCGAACACGCCGCCGGTCACGACGCCTTTGCAGTTGGCCTCATCAATGCCGAAGCGCCAATGCCGCCCCATCTGATGCTGCGCCACCGCCGTCCAGGCGAGGCCGATGGTGGCGACCAACAGGCCAAAGCCCTTCAGGGCCTCGGTTTCCAGCGCATCAATCGGAAGGAACGCATTGAACAAAACCCTTTCGGGCCCACCGGTAAAATAACCGATGTGCCATTCCACGCGCATGACGGCGATGTTGAGACCGTGCAGGATCACGCATCCGATCAATGCGGAATGTATGAAATCGTGCGCGGAGTCGGTGCGTTTCACGGTTATGGGGAAATGGCCTGTCGCGCGGTAAACCAGGTAAACGCGCACGGCCATTGCAAGAACGAAAACAATGCCGAGTACGCCGGTCAATGCATCAATCACTGCCATACCAACAGCCAAACATCTCAAGTCAACGATCCGTACCAACAGACGTCGGACCGTTCGCTTCGCGTTAAGGTTTTGAACACACCTTTTGCAATGAGGGGTGCAACCGCTAGATCCGTTCGGGCCACGCGCAAGCGATTATCCCGCTCGACTGGCATCGCATGCCAACCTCTTTGCGTTTGAGTGCATCCATTGCATTCGCTGCTTCCAACTCAAGGAGAGCAGATCCAACCAACCGGCGTCCTGCGGCGCATGGCGAGCGCGGTCTGGCGCCCTGCCGCACGCGTTAGACAGGGCACGGAATAACATCTCACAAGGTTGTGTGCACGCTCAAACACCTTCCGCTTGGGCGAAAGGCTTGCCTGGAGCATCGGCGGAAGGATCGCAGACGGGAAAGCACCCGGCCGCGCTAACGGGGCAATCGCTGGCGTGCGCGGGGTCCGTTTATGGCGGTTCAGGGCAAGGCGAGCCGACCCGACTGCGGAGTTCGCTCTCTCACCGGGCGCGCTTCCTCAACCAGCCATTGCACGAGCGCATCGACGTCCGCCGCACGCGACGATGGCGCGGACCCAACGCCACCCAGCGGGCGCACAATATAATGGCCGAGGTCGAGGGACAGCGGCTCGACGTCCGGCGCCTCGATCGGCATTTGCGCCAAGGCCCGCTCCAGGAACACCGACAGGATCACGGCCGACGCCGCGCCCGCCGCCACCAGTTCAATAGCCGCGAGGGATGTGTCCACGCGGATGCCCTCCGGCGGAGATGGCGCATCGATGCCGGCCCGCCAAAAGGCTGTCTGCCAGAGATCTTCATGCCCGATGACGTGGACGATCGGGCGGTGTGCCAATGCCCTGATCCTCTCGGCTTCGTCATCGCCCTCGGCCCAGCCACGCGGCGCGATCACATGCGCGGCATCGCAAAACAGAAGTGTGCTCTCGCAGCCCCGCCATTGGCCGGTACCAAAGCGGATTTCGACATCGATCTGATCGTCGGAAAGCGCATCTGACCAGAGAGAGGAGAACAGTCGCACACCAATTGCGGGATGGGCCTGGCGAAACGCGACCAACCTTGGCGCGATCCACAGAACCGCCAGCGAAACGGGCGCGCGCACGCTGACGGCCCTCTGGCGAACCGCGCCGAAGAGATGATCGGTTGCACCCTCAAGCTGCTGAAACGCGGCCTGCACGCTCGGCAGGTAGGCGCCGCCAAGGTCCGTCAGCCGCAACCCTCGCGCCAGCCTGTCGAACAGCGGAAAGCCCAGCTGCCGCTCAAGCGCACGCACCTGGTGGCTGACAGCGGCCTGCGTCATCTGCAGCTCGTTTGCTGCCGCCGTGAAAGACAGATGCCGAGCCGATGCCTCGAAAGCCCGCAGCCAGGCCAGGTTGGGCAGATGAAAAGCCATGGGCGTGCCACAAATCGAGCGGGGCCTATGTGGCCAAATCTTTCGTTTGTGATGCGCTGCAAATCGCCGGACCATCAAGGCCAGAAATAATTCTCCGTGCGGATTTGATCGGGCTTGGGGGCCAGGATGGCGGAATCTCTGACGCAGGGTTCAGGCACAACGATCAAAGCTGCGGTCTGCCGCGCTTTCGGCGCGCCCCTGAGCATCGAAGAGGTCCAGTTGGCTCCCCCGGCGCGGGGCGAGGTGGAGGTTGCCGTTGCGGCCTGCGCCATCTGCCAAAGCGACCTGTCATACATTGATGGCGGATGGGGCGGTACGCTGCCCGCCGTCTACGGCCATGAGGCGGCCGGCATTGTCTCCGCGGTGGGGCCCGACATTGAAGGGATCGCGCCCGGCGACCGCGTGGTTGTGACACTCATCCGTTCGTGCGGCACGTGCGCAACCTGCGATGCCGCCCAACCGGTGGCCTGCGAGACGCGCTTTCCGCTCGATGAGGCGACCCCCTTGCACGCCAGTGACGGCGCGCCGCTGGTGCACGGCATGCGCACAGGCGCGTTCGCTGAGCGGGTTGTGGTCGACCAGAGCCAGGTGATCCCCCTCCCGGACGACCTGCCGCTGGACATCGCGGCGCTTCTCGGGTGCGGCGTGATTACCGGATACGGTGCCGTGACCCGGAACGCACAATTGCATGCCGGGCAGACGGCGGCGGTCATCGGCTGCGGCGGTGTCGGGATCAGCACAGTGCAGGCCGCCCGCCTTGCCGATCCGGCATGCCTTGTCGCCGGGGACATCGTCGCCGAAAAGCTCAACACCGCACTGGCCTTTGGCGCGGATGTAGCGGTCGACACGGGGACGCCAGAGGCTGCACAACGCATGCGCGACGCCAATTGCGGTCGCGGGTTCGACGTCGTGTTTGTTGCCACGGGGGCACGCGTCGCCGTGGAACTCGGCCTTTCGATCCTCGGGCGCAATGGCATGCTGGTGCTGCTCGGCATGCCTGAAAACGGCATCCAGGTGCCGTTCGATCCCGCCGCGCTCGCCGCAGCCGGCCAGCGCATCGTGGGCTCGAAAATGGGCTCTTCCAATCCGCGCGTGGACATCCCGGCCCTGATTGAGCTCTACCGCCAAGGGCGCTTCAAGCTGGCGGAGCTGATCGACGGTCGCTTCAGATTTGATGAAATCAATGACGCACTGGCGGCGAGCCGTTCAGGTCTCGCATTGCGCAACGTCATTGTGATGGACGAGGCCGCCCTGCATCGCAGTGACGCCAGCACGGCCGGAGACGCGGCAGAGCGGGAAACCGTGTCCGCCTGATCGCAAGCTGCGCCAACGAGGCCGTCGGGAACCGGGCACACGCAGCATGCAAGGCACAGCCCCGCTGCGTCATTAGCTTGCGGTGCGTCGACCCCGACAGGAAGCAGGCGTTTCGGCCCTGCTCGTGTCAAAAGCCACACGACAATCAGAGGTTTCTGGTGTCCGGAAAGAACCAGAAGCTCGTTCAACGCCTGCCGTGAAATGTGACGCACTTCTGGCTCAGGACACTGGCTCGTGCGGCAATTGTTTTCCGCCGCCCCGCTCGCCCCCGACGAACTCATGATTGCCAGAACGCCACTCTCTCGGCCCCATGCCGAAAGCGCCATCAGCTCCGGCGAGGCCGGTCGGCCGTGACCCTCCTTTTTACTCCCCCGCATAACGAATGAGACGCACCATGGACATCGCCTTCATCGGCCTCGGCAACGTCGGGGCAAAACTGGCCGGCAGCCTTGTGCGCAACGGCTGCAACGTCACGGTTTTTGATCTGGATGCCGATGCCATGGGGCGGCTCAGCGATGCCGGCGCACACGCTGCAGCGTCCCCGGCGCAGGCGGCATCGGCGAGCGAGATCGTGATCACCTGCCTGCCCTCTCCAGCGGCGAGCGACGCGGTGCTCACCCATCCAGACACCGGCGTTCTGACGGCTTTGCGTCCAGGCGCCCTTTGGCTGGAAATGAGCACCACTGACGAAGCCGAAGTGAAACGCCTGGGTGCGCTCGTGGCCGAACGCGGCGGCGAGGCCATGGACTGTCCGGTCTCTGGCGGCTGCCATCGTGCCGCCACGGGCAACATCGCCATCTTCGCCGGTGGCAGCCGGCCAGCTTTCGAGCGTGCGCTGCCCGCATTGACGTTCATGGGCCGGCGCGTGCTCCACACAGGTCCGCTCGGCTCGGCTTCAGTCCTCAAGGTCGTCACCAACTATCTCGCGACGGCGCATCTGGTGGCCCTCGGTGAAGCGCTCATGGTGTCGAAGAAAGCGGGCATGGATCTCGGCGTCGCTTATGAAGCCATCCGGATTTCATCAGGCAACAGCTTCGTGCACGAGACCGAAAGCCAGGTGATCCTGAACGGCAGCTATCAGATCGATTTCACGATGGACCTTGTTTTGAAGGATGTCGGCATCTTCGCCAGCGTGGCGGAGCGGGCAGGCGTACCGCTCGAAGTGGCACCAATGCTGATCGACATATTCAAGGATGGTCAGGAGCGTTACGGTGCCCGCGCTTGGTCATCGCAGATCGTCAAGCGGCTGGAAGACGCCTGCGGTACTGACCTGCGCGCGCCGGGCTTCCCAGAGACGCTCGAAGACGATGAGCCGGAAGAACGTGGTGCCGAGGTCAAGCCGCGCGGCGCTTGATGCTGCCTGAACGCCGCCCCGAAGCTGGATCGAAGCCGCATCCGAACCACCGGGCGACAAGCGCGCCCGATACGCTCGATTGCAGCGCTCGCCACGCAGGAGAATACGGGCTGATCCCAGTGGTTGGCCAGTATCAACCTTTGCGTTGCAACGGCTTTAAAAATTTTTCCCGCTTTCCGAAGAAAATGCCAGCGCTAAAGATCAGCACAATGTCAAAGATATCGAGGCCATCTTGCGCTCCAAATTGAGCGGGTCAGATTTTCAACCTCTGAACAGATCTCCCATTCTCTGTATCTTCATTTAATGGCTATGGCTCTGCGATCATGCCCTCAAAGCAGTCGTCTCGGCAGTCACTGCCCGGCTGCTCAATAGCCCCTCGGAACAATCAAATATCTTCATTCCCGGCGAATGAAGCACTTTTCGCGACTGATGCATTAATGTGACAAACATCACAAAAGCAATCACTCGAGGCTTCATTGTTTCGTCACAAAGACCCGACCTCCCCACCTGATTGCAATTCTAAACCTTGAGTTTTGTTGCGCGTGTTTCCCATTCAGAGATAGGCAAGAATTGGTTTGTAGGGTCGCCTTACCCATTGATGTTTTGCGTTTCCACAACATTCCTAACGTGAGGGCGCACCATGGATCCCGTGGATCAATTGCTGACGGCCGTGTCGACAGGGCGTGACGTTTCGGTTCGTAAAACTTCCACAATGGAACGGACAATCGTCATCACCGACAAATCCAGTCGGGCAGAAGAAAAGATTACGCTGCGACGAGACCACTATGAAACTGTGATGGCCGTTTTTGCAGATCGCCTCTGCGATGCCGACGGCAAGGGTCTGAAGGTTTCAATCTCGATGGATTTCTACGGGCGCCAAGCGCTTGTGGTGCGCTCAGGCCTGCTCGGCCGCAGGGCTTCACAGCTTTTGCTGTCGCCGCGGCACGTGGCCACGATCCAGGATGGTTTGACGAAGCGGGCCTTGCTGGCCACCGCCGAGTGCTAATGTCCCCATTCTGACGTTTGCTTTCCCGCGGCACCACTTGCCCGCGCAAATGGCAGTTCCACCAGGAACAAGCGCAACTTATTGTTTCTGGTGTCGCGCGTCTTACGTTTGGTCCCCATCCGCTGGCAATCTCGCAACCAAACGTCAGGTGCGAAAGCGACACGAGAAGCCGTCGATCGGTGCTGCCGGATGCTCGCGCGCGGCATCTGCCCATCCCTGAGCCAACCGGGCGTGCGGCAGAAGCCTTGCGCGAGCGCAATCAACCGGCGCGTGAACGGGCGAGCCTTGGGATTTCGATGGCCGGACAGCGGTCCATGACGACCTCAAGGCCTGCATCCTGCGCGGCCTTTGCCGCTGCCGGGTGCCATAGCTCGAGTTGCAGCCACAGGACCTTCGCCCCCACTGCGATGGCCTCCTGGGCCACGCCCTCCACCGCGTCGATCCGGCGGAACACATCGACCATGTCAATCGGGCGGCCCACATCGGCCAGTGTCGCCACACACGTCCGACCCTGGAGCTGCTCACCCGCATAGCCCGGGTTCACTGGAATGACATCATAGCCCTGTGCGATAAGAAACTCGGCAACGCGGGCGCTGTCGCGATCGGGGCGCGGGCTCGCGCCCACAACGGCGATGGTTCTGACACGGCGCAACAGGTCCCACATCGCGTCGTCGTCAGGGTTCTCAAACATCGTCGATCGCTGGCCGTCACCATCGCTCGCGCCGCTCATGGCCGTGACCACACCGGCGCACGTTTTTCCAGGAACGCACCAATGCCCTCTTCGGCGTCGCGGGCCATCATGTTTTCCACCATCACGCGCGCCGTCAGGTCATAGGCCTCGCTCAGCGGTGCTTCCGCCTGGCGATAAAACGCCT
>CAZGNQ010000120.1:0-2290 GCA_964527285.1 uncultured Hyphomicrobiales bacterium
GGCGGTGCGGGAATCGGAGATGGACCGGGCGGCGCGGGCGTTTGGGATGGAGCTGGCGGTGCGGGCGTTTGTGATGGACCAGGCGGCACCCTTGGGGCTGCCATGGCGCAGGTCCACCGCAACTATATCGTTGCCCAGACGCCGGACGGTCTTGTCATTGTCGATCAGCATGCCGCCCACGAGCGCATCGTCTATGAGCGCCTGAAAGATGCGCTCGCCAGCGGCAGCATTGCGCGCCAGGGCCATCTGATTCCGGTCATCGTCGATCTTGACGAGGTTCAGGCCGATGCACTCGTCGCGGCCGGACCGGCACTGGAGCGGCTTGGGTTGGCGCTGGAAGCCTTTGGTCCGGCAAGCGTGATTGTCCGTGAGACGCCGGCGCTGCTGGGGCAGATCGATGTGGAAGGGCTTGTGCGCGATCTGGCTGAGACGCTGGCCGCCTCCGACCTGACGGGGGATGCGGAGACGCTGCTGCGCGACAAGCTCTGGCACGTGGCGGCAACCATGGCCTGCCACGGCTCTGTGCGCGCGGGGCGCACGCTGACCGGCGAGGAGATGAATGCGTTGCTGCGTGAGATGGAGCGCACGCCCCATGCCGGCCAGTGCAATCACGGTCGCCCGACGTTCATTGCCCTGAAACTGCGCGACATCGAAAGGCTGTTCGAGCGGGCCTGAGCGCCGCGTGGCCGCGCCCGCCGCAAGCGTGCCCCGTCCTTTGCGGGCGTACGGTTGCGATGGCGCACCCTGCGCACGGCGAACCCTGGGCGCGGTGAATCCTGGGCACGGCGGTGCCGGGGCACGGCGATCCGGGCGTCTGGCGCCCGGCAATGCCACGGGTTACGCGGCGTCCCATCGTGCGAACCAGCACCGCGTGTCGCCATAGGCGCGCTCGTCATCGACAGTGACGCCATCCGGCCAGCCGATCTCGGCGCTTTTTTCCTCCTCCAGCACGATGCGAGCGCCGGGCGCGAGCCAGTCATTGGCGATGGCCGCGCTCAATGCAGGCTCTGCAAGGCCCTTGCCGTAGGGCGGATCGAGGAACACCAGATCAAAGCTGCCCAGGCGCTCCGGCGCGCCCAGGTGGGTCGCATCGCGGCGCAGCAGCTTGCACATGCCGGTGACGCCGAGCGCCTCCATGTTGCGGCGAATGAGGGCGCGGGACTGGGCGGCGTTGTCGACGAACACGCAGGCTTTTGCGCCGCGCGACAGCGCCTCAAAGCCAAGCGCCCCGGTGCCGGCGAACAGGTCCAGAACCCGCGCATCGGCCAGCTCGAGCGGTGGATCGCCATGGGCGAGGATATTAAAAAGGGCTTCGCGCACCCTGTCGGAGGTGGGCCGGATGCTGTTGTCTGCTGGGGCCGCGAGAGCGGTGCCACGGAAACGGCCGGCGATGATGCGCATGGGCGTGTCTGCCTGCCAGGGCGGCCTGCCACCGCGAACTGGCGCTCCTTGGGGCCGAGACTGTCGGGAGGATGAAAAGTGGCGTGGCGGCGAGGCGATGGTGGTCGCCCGGCGATGGTGCATCCATCAGCCCGCCGGACACAATTATCGCGTACCGGCGGCGCATGGGGTCGTCAAGCGCCGCCCGGTCGCCGTCACTTTCGGTTTTTGAGCCGTTATCCAGTGCCCGTGTGCCGGTCTACGCTGCCAAAAGGCTAGGCTCAGCACCGGCCGCGTGTGTACCGCCGGCCAGCCTTCTAAACCAGCCGTATTGCCTTTTTGAACAAATCAACTTTTATCTCAGCCGGGAATATAAAACGACAACGCCTTTGTCCGACTGGCTCAGGAGGCCTTTTCTGATGGGAATGCGACGCGGATTGGCAATCGCATTGGCCGCGGTGTTTGCGGCTATGCCGATGCAAGCGGCAATGGCCGAGGGGTCCCCTCTCGTCTCTAAACTTTCTGCTCACGTAAAAGGTGAGAAAGAAAACGCATGGGTTGTAATCGGCGAAAACGAGGCGGTCGATCCGGGTGACGTGATCGAATACAGGATTTCGCACACCAACACATCAGAGCAGGCTTTGCGCGGCCTTGTCATTCGCGGGCCGATACCGGCAGGCGCGCGCTATGTGGACGGCAGTGCACGCACTGCAGCCGATGCGGCCTTGGAAGTGCTCATTTCGGGTGAGGGCTGGCAGGCTTATCCTGGGCAGAAAACAGTCGTGGCCGAGGACGGCAGCAAGCAGCGCGTTGACGCAGCGCCCGAGGACTACACGTCGTTGCGCTGGCGGCTCTCCAGTGATCTCGACGCCGGTGTCGAGGTCACGCAAGCTTACCGCGTTCAAATTCT
>CAZGNQ010000120.1:2390-9997 GCA_964527285.1 uncultured Hyphomicrobiales bacterium
ATATACAATGCGCGGTCATTTTGCATCAGAAAATGATTTCTAAAAATTGTTAATAAGGCTTCGCGATTCTGCATTCGTAGCGAATCAGCCACCTGCGATTGAGTTCTGTGGACAATTTGTCGTGCGTTTTGTTGCGCGGGCAATGGGGAAAACAGTTTCTCAATCTTTTGGGGGCACGCAATGCGAATACCAATTCGGCTGGCCCGTCTGGGGCTGGCTTTAATGGCGCTTGGCGCCATGGCGGCACCTGCCGCCGCACAGGCACCAGCGGCAAATGCCACAATCGGCAACCAGGCGATCGCGACCTACGAAAACGCCGTCGGTGAAACGATCGAGGTGCGATCCAACCTCGTGGAAACCACGGTCAATCAGGTGGCTGGCGTTACGGTCGTCGCCGACCAGACCAAAAATGTCGCCATTGGCGGCAAGGTTTTCTTTCCGCACACCATCACCAACAACGGTAACGGCGCCGACACCTACACAGTGGGTGCGGTTGACGACAACGGCATCGGCGATTTCGACATCACCGCGGCCAACATCAGCATCTATCCAGATGCGGACACCGATGGTGTGCCGGACACCCTCACCCCCATCACGGTGACGCCGTCCATCGCCGCTGGCGGTGTCTATGGCGTCGTGATCGAGGTGAACGTTCCGACCACGGTGGCTGCCGGCGAAAGCGAGTCAATCACGCTGACCGCAACCAGCCAGACCGATGGGACCGTCTCCGACACATCGCAGGACACGATCGTCATCACGGGCAATGCAATCATCGATCTCACAAAGTCGATGACGCCCGCCACGGTCTCGCCTGGGGACACCGTCACGGTCACGCTCAGCTATCAGAACAACGGTCTTGCTGACGCAACGACGGTGACGATCTCTGACGCGCTGCCGAGCGGCCTCACATATGTTACAAACAGTGCCACCTGGAGTGACGCTGTCGGCACGTCTCTCACCGACGTTGATGATGGGGCGGAAGCCACCAACGGTGTGAACAACACGCTCGCGCTCGACTTCAATGTGACGGCGGCGAACACTGTCACGGCGGTGATCAATTCCGTGCCGGCCGGCCGCAGCGCAACCATCACCTTCGAGGCAACAGTCGACGGTGGCGTTTCCGGAACCATCGCAAACACCGCCAGCTTCACGGTTGCAAACGGTGACCCCGGCACGTCGAACCAGGCTGTCATCACGGTCAACGATTCGCTTGGCGTCACGGTTGCCGATCGATCGGCGTCCGCCGAAGGCACAACCGATCTCGCGGACACCGACCTCGACACCCGCGTTGTTTCTGCCACCGACACGGATGGCAGCGACAACGACATCGTGACGGAGGATGGCACCAACGGCACCTTCGATGCTGACGGCAATTCCGTTAACGACTCTTTCCCGCAAGGTGGTGTGGTTCCGTTCCAATTTGTTCTCACGAACCACTCAAACATCCCGCAGGTGTTCAACCTGTCGGTTGCGAACGACGGTGGTCAGACCATTGGCAGTGGCACGGCCTTCCCTGCCGGAACGACGTTCTCGTTCACGGACGCCAGCGGTGTGCCGCTGACGGACTCCGACGGTGACGGCAACCCGGACATCTCCCTGTCGGTCAATGCCGGCGCCAATGAAGATGTCGGCGTTTTCACGCTGCGTGCCGACCTGCCGGAGACCTCAACCGATCCAGTCACGCGTGCGATCACGGACCCTGCCTGGGATGCCACTGTCACCGTGCGGGCTTCCGACGACGACACAGTGCTCAACCGATCGGTTGCCAGCTTGACGGCCGAAGTGGTCGGCGCGGTGGTTGACATCGAAAACGCTGGCGGTTTGGCCGATGGTTCCGCCGTCACCAATACAGGCGGCGCTCCGTGGACCGAAGATGCGGTCGATCCAGGCCAGACGGCGTCGTTTACGATCGTGGTTGAGAACAACGGCCCGGCTGCGTCGAGCTACGATCTGGACTTCAGCGGCAGCAACTTCTCCGCTTCGACGGGTCTGCCCGCCGGTTGGACGGTTCGCTTCCTTGACGGCTCGAGCAGCGTTGTCAGCAACACCGGTCTGATCGGATCGCAGTCGAGCGCGACGTTCACGGCTGAGGTGACTGTTCCGGTCGATGCGCCTGCTGGTGACCAGGACATCTACTTCAGGGCGTTGTCGCCAACCAACGGTTCGTCCGACATCAAGATGGACCGCGTCGTGGTCAACGAGGTGATCGACGTTCGCATCACTCCGGACCGCTCTTCGCAGGCTGCTGAAGGCGGCACGGTCGTGATGAGCCACACGATCACCAATGACAGCAACATCACGATCACCGAGGGCGCGATCACGCTCGCGGGCTATTCGGACTTCGCTGGTACGCTGTTCCTCGACGATGGTAACGGCACGCTCGACGGCGCCGACACGGTCATCGACAACTTCGATGACATCAACGCTGGTGCGGGTCTCGCGCCGGGTCAAACGGTGACGATCTTCAACCGCGTGCAGGTGCCGGCGAACGCCACGGCGGGTCAGCAGGAAACGGGCACGATCACGCTCGCGAACGCGCTGAACTCCAATAATGCCACTGATGGCGATCCTGCCAACAACGTGGTGCTCGATGTTGTCACCGTGGTTTCAGGCGACCTGACCGTCATCAAGTATCAGGTCGTTGATGCCAACTGCACCCACAACGGTGGTGCGGGATTTGTTGCGGGCGACTTCTCCCAGACGGCAAGCACGGCTGATCCTGGCGACTGCATCCGCTACCGGATCACGGCTGAAAACACCGGAACGGCTGACGCGCTCAACGTGACGATCAGCGACCAGACGCCAAGCTTTACCAGCGTCGAAGTCTGCGCTGGTGACATCTGCGACGTGTTCACTTCCGGTCCCAATGCGCCAAGCGTGGACACCAACCCTGGCGACGAGGGTACCGGTACGCTGGTCGTCAGCTACGGCGCGTTGGCTCCAGGTCAAATCGCGGAGCTCCGGTTCACCGTCCAGATCGACGAGTAACCCGCTGGCTTTTGCCAAGTAACCTCGGGGCGCAGGGCTCAACCGGCCCCCCGAGGATCAGTCCGCGGTGCATCTCTCCATGACCATTCGAAGCGATCGAATCCACCATGCGACACACGTTTGCCGCGACGCTGGGACTCTGCCTTGCGATGGGATTGTTTTCCCTCGCTGCGGCCGCTGCTCCGCCCGCCGGAACAGCATTGGAGAACCAGGCCGAAGCATCATATTTTAATTCCGCACTCGGCATTCAGGAGATTATTCGCTCCAACGTCGTCACGACCCGCGTGAACGATCTGCCGAGCCTTTCGGTCGAGCTGGACCAGTCGCGCCAATTGCCCGCAGACACTGCCGACCAATTCGTCTTTCAGGTCGAGAACACCGGCAACACGCATTTGACCCCGGTGATGGCGTTCGACCAATCGCTCGCCGATGATTTTGAGCTTGATGACGCTCAGATCATCGTTGACGGCAATCGCAACGGTCAGGTGGACCCCGGTGAGCGCGAAATGGCTGCAGGTCAAGCCTTCGCGCTGGCGCCCGACGCCGTGGCCAACTTCATCGTCAGGTGGCGCACAGCCGTGGGCGCCGTTGCCGGACAGATCAGCATCAGTGACTTTGTCGTTGCCGATCAGGCTCATAACGTCGAAGGATCGGCGCGCGGTACGGTGGAGATTATCTCCTCCTCGCTGGTCGCAACCAAGCAGGCTTCGCGCGTCAGTGCAGCGCCGGGGGATGAACTTCGCTACCAACTGCGTGTGGCCAACAACGGCGCTGCGCCGGTCGGCACGGTTGCGCAGATCGATGGACAAACCGTCCGCGTCGATGGTGTCCCCGCGCAAGGCGTCCTCGTTCGCGACGCCATCCCGCTCCACACCGAATTCGTCCGCTTCGACGACACAACCGGCGTCCAGCCGCTTTACCATGACGTGGGGGACGCCGAGCATGATTATCAATCCCTTCCTCCGGCCGATCTGGCCGACGTCGACGCTGTGGCATTTCTTTCGCAGTCACCGCTTGCCGCCAACAGTGTTCTCACTCTCGCCTTCAGCGTGGAGGTCCATAGTACCGCGGGCGGCGCAGTGGTCGAAAACAGGGCGCAGGTCTGGGAGCCGGGGGCAGGCGGAACGACAAATGAGCGGCTGACCAACGGCGTGCTGACACGGATCGAAGGTGAAAGCGGGGCGCTGAACTTCACAGATTCGCAGTTCGTCGACGACGTTGCGTTCATTCCGACCAACTCGAATACGTTTGTGCGTGTCGCGGCTGGGCTGTGCAACACAACAGCGTCGGTGGACACAATTCAGATCCGGCTGATCAGCTCCCCGGACGGCGATATCGAGACGGTTGTTGCCACCGAAACGGGCCCCAACACCGCGGAGTTCCGGACGGGTGCAGTGGTCGTGCAGGAGCAGGAACCGGCGGTCCACGAAAACGGTATCCTGTCGGGCAGCCGCAACACCAAGGTCGTTGCCGAGACGGTGTGCGACGGCGTGCGGCTGACGGATACGCTGATCGTCAACGCTGGCGGCACTGTGTTCAATGCCGTCACCAATGCGGGCGTCGGCGGCGTTGTTGTCGTCCTGGAGGACGACACTGGGCGTGAGCTGGCGCGCACGACCACCGACGCGGAGGGGTTTTATCAGTTCGCCGATGTGAGCGCCGGTACGCACCGTATCAAGGTGCTGGCGCCCGGCGGGATGCGCGCGCCGGCGCAAAAGCGTTCGTTTGCCGGCTATGGTCGGGACATCAACGAGGACGGCTCCTACGGCGCGGATTTCCGCATCGACAGCGACCAGGCCCTGTTCGGCTTCGACATTCCGATCGAGCCAACCGGTAGGCGCGCCTTGACACTCGACAAGCGCAGCAAGAGCCGAACCGCGCGTATCGGTGAGGTGGTTCGCTTTGAGATTTCGGTTGTCAATCAGGGTGATCTGGCGGTCGAGGACGGCGTGATCGAGGACCGTCTGCCGCGCGGGTTCGCCTTTGTTGAGGGCAGCGCGCAGCTCGACGACAAATCGCTGCCTGATCCCGGCGGCGCGCCGGGACCGACGATCCGCTTCGATGTCGGGCGCATCAAAGGGCGGGCCAACCTCGAACTCGTTTATCTCGCCCGCATCCTCGCAACGGCTGGTGAAGGGCGCCACACCAACCGCGCCATTGTGCGTGGCAAGCTGGCGGGGACGGGTGAGGCCGTGGCCTCGAACACCGGCGCCTGGACCATCAAGGTGGATGAGCGGGGCGGTGTTTTTTCGCAGCGCGGCGTAACGCTCGGCAAGGTCTTCTTCGACTGCAATCTCAATGGCCGCCAGGATGGCGCGGACGAGCGCGGCATCCCGGGAGTCAAGATTTACCTCCAGAGTGGTCGCTCCGTTGTCACGGACATGGATGGAAAGTACTCCCTGCCGGACATGCGGGCGCTCACGCATGTCTTTTCGGTGCTGGAGACCACATTGCCCAAGGGCACCGAGGTGGTTCTGTCGCGCGCCCGTGACAGCCTGGATCCGACGTCACGCTACGTGCCGCTTCGGTATGGTCAGGTCCGCCAGGAGGATTTTCCGGTCGCCCCGTGCACGGAGGAGACGCGGGCTGCGCTCGACGCGCGGATCAAGCGTTTTACGCCGGCGGACGGTGCACAGTCGCGCTTTCCAGCAAGCCTGCCGTTGCGCGCAGGCCGACGCCGCCCGCTTTCCGCAGACACGCCCGGAGAACTGGGCACGACCACGCAGATCCTGGATGGAACCGATGCGATGGCGGAGACCTGGGCCGTGGAGACCATCGACGGGCCGGCCGGCGAACCGAAGTCCATTGCCGTGACGACGGACTTGCCGGCGATTATCCGCACACTCGACCCCAAGGTTGGGTTCCTCGACCTGCAGGATGGAGATTTGCTGTCTCGGCGCACCGTTTCCGTGCGCATCAAGGGGCCGGCACGCGGGGTGATGTCGCTGCAAGTGAATGGCAGCGAAGTTCCAGCCCGCAAGATCGGACAAAAATCCGTTTTCGCGCACGCAGATGTCCAGGCCATTGAGTATGTTGCGGTGCGGCTCAAGGAGGGCGCCAACACCCTGCGCGCCGTCATGAAGGATCCCTTCGGCAACGTGCGTGCCAGCGCGGTTGTCACGGTGCACACGCCTGGACGGGTGCAAGGCATTCACATCGTCACCCGCGACTTCGCCGCGGCCGATCCCAATCGGCCAATCCCGGTCGTGCTGCGCGTGGTGGACAGTGCCGGCCGATTGGCGCCTACGCCAACGGAGGTCACCCTCGAAGCCCGCAGCGGACATTGGGACGTGAAGGACATTCGGGATGGGGAGCCTGGGCTGCAGACCTTCATCGACAAGGGTGAGGCGCTTTTCCATTTCGTTCCCCCGGCGCTTGCCGGCACGCACGAGATCGTGGTGCGCAGCAGCTATGGCGTGGCCCGCAAGACCATTCGCCTGCTGCCGGACCTCAGTGAGGAGGTTTTTGTCAGCGTTGTGGAAGGCGCCGTGCGGTTCGGCGAGAACGGTGCGGATCTGGCTCCGTTGATCAAGGAAGATGGCCTGTCGCCCTTTGAAAAGACAGCCGAAGGCGTCCGCGGAGCGGTGTTCCTGAAGGGACGCATCCGAGGCGATGCACTGCTCACGCTGCGCTACGAAAGTGACAAGGACACCGACGCGGCCCTGTTTCGCGACATCAAGCCGGACGAATATTACCCTGTTTACGGCGATTCCTCTGAGCGGGGCTTTGAAGCGCACTCCTCAGAGCGCCTCTTCGTCAAGGTCGAAAAGGGGCTCTCCTACGTCCTCTACGGCGACATCGACACGTCATCGCCGTCGGCGGCCGTGAAGCTGGGGCCCTACCGGCGCAAGATGACCGGACAGTTCGCACGCGGCGCGTTCGGGCCCGTCTCCGTTGACGTCTTCGCAGGGCAGGTCAGCTCCGAGCGGATCATTCGCGAGGTGCGCGCGCGCGGTGTTTCCGGTCCCTACGATATCGACCTGACGGGCTATGTCGAAAACACCGAGACGGTGGAACTCGTGACCCGCGATCGCGACCAGCCGGATGTTGTTCTGCGAACGGTCCAGTTGACGCGCTATACCGATTACACACTCGATTTTTTCGCAAAATCGATCCTCTTCGACACGCCGATCGCGGGCAAAGACCCTGATTTGAACCCCATTTTCATCCGCGTCACCTACGACGTCGAGGAAGGCGCAAACACCGAAAAGCACTGGATTTACGGCGGCGAGGCCCGACTGGCGCTCAGCGAGACGGTGACGGTTGGATATCGGGACGTGCGTGTGGACGCCGACCCGGCATCGAAGGACCGACGGGCCATCCGCTCAGCGTTCGCGGCGGCGGACCTTGGCCTGTTTGGTCGCGCCGAAGCCGAGGTGGCACACACAGAGAACCACCTTGGTGATGAAGGCTGGGGCGTGCGCGTCTCCATCGAAAAGCGGACCGATACGACGCAACTCAGCCTGAGCGCCGCGCGCACCGATGACACCTTCGATGTGCCCGGCGCCTCGGTTGCACGGGCGCGCGAAGAGGTGCGCGGCAAGGTCCACCAGAAACTGACGGACACCGTGGCGGCGTCAGGCCAGCCGATCTACACGCGCGATATAGACCCTCAGTCC
>CAZGNQ010000121.1:0-6985 GCA_964527285.1 uncultured Hyphomicrobiales bacterium
GGCGAGGGCGATGACTGGCTGGAGATCCTGGGCTGCGGCATGGTGCACCCCGAGGTGTTGCGGGCCGTTGGCTATGACCCTGACAAGGTGCAGGGCTTTGCATTTGGCATGGGCATCGACCGCATCACCATGCTCAAGTACGGCATGCCGGACCTGCGCGCATTTTTCTCCGCGGATCTGCGCTGGCTGAAGCATTACGGCTTCATGCCGCTCGACATGCCCACGCTCGCACGCGGGCTTTCAGTCTGAGCGGACACATTTGTTTCGAGGGGTGCCGTTCCGGGCGCCAGTTGTTCCGCACGCACGGCTTTAACGATGGCATGGCGGGCACGTCGGCACCGCGCCAGGAGCAGTCATTGGATTAGGCACGCTGAAAGGTCGGGCGCATGGAATGGCCGATTACATTCGCCATCGCCCTGACGGCCGGCATGATCGTGTCTGCCATCGGCGTGCTTTTCTTCCACGACCAGGCCTACGACGACATCGAGCAGAGGGTGGATTACAGCTTCTCCGCCCAGGTGCTGCAGCGCGTCTTCTTTTATTACCGCAGCTTCGGCGTGCTGATGCTGTTTTTCTTCCTCACGTTCTCGGTCAGCCTCTACGCGCTGCAGAGCGTCAGCGGCATTATCCTGTTTGAGGAAGGCCGCGCCTCGCTGCTTGGCATCATGCTGTTCGCCTTTGACCTCGTGGCACGCGGCGCCTTTTTTGACTGGATGGAGCACTTCCGGCTCAGCCTCTCGCCGCTGTCCATGAACCGGGAGTATTTCTGGTTCGTGATGTATGCGTTCGTCTTCAGGATGTTTTATGCGCTGACGCTGCTGCGCATCCTGATTTCGTTCGTCTGGATCTATCGCAAGGTGAAGCGTGCACGCCGGGAATACGCCGAGGAGAGCTGGCACGCCAGCAAGCGCGATGCGGCCGCCCGTGAGCCGTGAGCTGTGAGCATGATCCGTGTGTCAGTGCGACGTGAGCGGCCCAACGCGCTGAAGGCGTGCGGGCCACCCGGCGGCGAGCAATCGCCTGACCAGACCGGCAACGCGCGCAATCAGGGCCATCCGGGCCAGGATTGCGCTGCGCCGCGGCTCTGCTAGACCCACGGCACGCCAAGCCGCCAAACATCGAAGCCACTCGAGCCGAAAGACGCCCACGATGAAGTTCACACTCTCCTGGTTGCGCGACCACCTGGAGACCGACGCCTCCCTTGAGCAGATCTGTGACACGCTGAACACCATCGGCCTTGAGGTCGAGGGCGTCGAGGACCCGGCAGAGACGCTTGGAGCGTTCGTCATCGCGCGCGTTCTGGAGGCCAAACCCCACCCCGATGCCGACAAGCTGAGGGTGTGCGTGGTGGACTACGGCGCGGACAAACCAATCCAGGTGGTGTGCGGTGCGCCCAATGCGAGAACCGGCCTCGTCGGCGTGTTCGCGCCCGAAGGCACTTATGTGCCGGGCACGGACCTGCTCCTGAAAAAGGCAAAAATCCGCGGTGTTGAATCCTCCGGAATGCTCTGTTCCGAGCGCGAGTTGGAATTGTCGGAGGACCACGACGGCATCATCGACCTTGATGCGGATCTGGAAGACCGCGTGGGTGATCGCTTCATCGACGTGCGAGGCCTGAATGATCCGACGATCGAGATTGCCATCACGCCAAATCGCCCGGACGCGCTGGCGGTGCGCGGCGTGGCACGCGACCTTGCTGCCGCCGGGCTCGGCAAGTTGAAAAAGGAGCAAACAGGCTTCACGAAAAAGGGCGACTATCCCTGCCCCGTCGCGATCGAGCTGGACTTCCCCGACGACAAGGCCGATGCCTGCCCGACGTTTGTCGGGCGCTATGTGCGCGGCGTGAGAAATGGTCCCTCGCCGCAATGGCTGCAGAACCGCCTGCGGGCCATCGGGCTCCGACCGATCAGCGCGCTTGTTGATATCACCAATTATATCTCCTACGACCGCGCCCGCCCGCTCCATGTTTATGACGCTGGCAAGCTGACCGGCAGCATCCGCGCCCGGATGGGGCGCGACGGCGAACACTTCCTCGCGCTTGACGGCAAAACCTATAACGTGACGCCAGAGATGACGGTGATCGCGGATGATGCAGCCGCGCTGGGCTTTGGCGGCATTATGGGCGGGGAGGCCACAGGCGCAACGGACGATACCGTGAACGTGCTCATCGAGAGTGCGTATTTTGCTCCCGTACGCACAGCTCTCACCGGCCGGGCCACGGGCATCCACTCCGACGCGCGCTATCGCTTCGAGCGCGGCATTGATCCCCAGTCGTGCATCCTGGGCGCCAACCTCGCAGCTCAGATGATCGTTGATCTGTGCGGCGGGGAGATCAGTGAACTCCAGATGGCCGGCGGTGCGCCGACCACGCCGTTGGAGATCACGTTCGACCCGGGGCTTGTTGCGCAGATCACCGGCGTCGATGTCAAGGATGGCGAGATCAAGCGTACGTTGAAGGCCCTTGGCTTCGACGTGAACGCCCACACCGGGGCAGGCAAAGGCGGCAAGAAAAAGGATAAAAAATCGTCCGATGGCCTTTCCGTGACGGTTCCAACCTGGCGGCCGGACGTGCATGGGCCCGCCGATCTTGTGGAAGAGGTGATCCGCATCCACGGCATCGACCATGTCCCTGCCACCCCCCTGCCAGCCCTCACCGGCGTTGCCCGGCCCGTCATGACGACACAGCAGAAACGTGTGCGCCAGGCACGCCGCCTGCTGGCAAGCCGTGGGCTGGTGGAGGCCGTCACCTGGTCGTTCATCCCGCCGGGAGAAGCCGCCCACTTCGGCGGACAATCGGATGCACTGGAGCTGGCCAATCCGATCTCGGTTGAAATGTCCCATATGCGCCCGAGCCTGTTGCCCGGTCTGCTTGGCGCTGCCGCCCGCAACCTGCACCGCGCAATGCATGATCCGGCGCTGTTTGAGGTGGGGCAGGTCTTTCTCAACGACACGGACGCAGGGCAAAAGATGGCGGTGGCCGCAGTGCGGTGTGGCACCGGTCGCCCCGGGGGCGCCGGCCGCCATTGGTCTGGCGCGGCGGCTGACGTGGATCTCTTTGACGTCCGGGCTGACCTGAACGACCTGCTGGAAGCGTTGGGCCTCGATCCATCGAAACTCCAGATCGCACGGGAGGCGCCGTCTTGGTTTCACCCGGGACGCTCCGGCGTGATCAAACTGGGGCCGAAAAATGTGCTCGGCGCATTTGGTGAGGTCCACCCCACAACGCTGAAGACGATGGATGTCGATGGTCCTGCAGTGGCTTTTGAGCTCTTTCTCGATGCCCTGCCGGAGCCAAAGCGCAAATCCACCAGCCGGCCGGCCCTTGATGCAAGTGACCTCAACCCGGTGCGCAAGGACCTGGCCTTCATCGTGGATGCCGACGTTGCTGCCGGCGATCTGGTGCGTGCCGCCGCGGGTGCTGACAAGAAGCTGATCGCTGACGTCACCGTCTTCGATGTGTTCACGGGCGGCGCCCTGGGCGAGGACAAAAAATCGATTGCCATCGAGTTGACGCTGCAGCCGCGGTCCCAGACGCTCAGTGATGAGGACATCGAAGCCGTGCTTGCGAGCGTGATTGCCAAGGTGGAAAAGGCAACGGGCGGCGAAATCCGCGGGCGCTGATGCGGTGGCGGCGCCGGAGTTCGTCAGGCCGGTTGTCGCAAGGGAGGATAAGGTAATGGTTGACGCCACACCCGCGCGCATCCTCCTCATCGTCGGCGGCGGGATTGCGGCCTACAAAAGCCTCGACCTTGTCCGCCGGTTGCGGGAGATCGGCATGGCCGTGCGTGTCGTGATGACCCGCGGCGCCCAGGAGTTCGTGACCCCGCTTGCCTTCGGCGCGATCAGCGGCGAGCGCGTTTTGACAAACCTGTTCGATGCCGATGATGAGCACGACATCGGCCACATCCGCCTGTCGCGCGAGGCTGACCTGATCGTCGTGGCGCCTGCCACTGCGGATCTCATGGCCAAGATGGCCAACGGCCTCGCCGACGACCTCGCCACGGCCACGCTGCTTGCGAGCAACCGGCCGGTGCTGATTGCGCCAGCGATGAACCCGCAGATGTGGGCGCATCCGGCAACGATGCGGAACCTGGCAACATTGCGGGCCGACGGTGTTGCGTTCATTGGTCCGGAAATTGGGGAGATGGCGGAGCGCGGCGAGGCCGGGCGGGGCCGCATGGCGGAGCCGACCGCCATCCGTGACGCCATTATCGAGGCGCTTGAACATGTGCAGTGCAGCGCGGCTGGAGAAAAATCCCCCTCTGCCAGTGATGTGACGCTTGCCGGCCGCCACGTGCTGATCACCAGCGGGCCCACGCACGAGCCGATCGACCCGGTGCGCTACATCGCCAACCGCTCATCCGGCCGCCAGGGCTTTGCCATCGCTGAGGCCGCATCCGCAGCGGGCGCGCGCGTCACGCTCATCACCGGCCCGACGGACCTCGCAGACCCGCACGGTCTGACCGTGCAACGCATCGAAACGGCGGCCCAGATGCTGGGTGCCGTTGAAGCCGCACTGCCCGCTGACATCGCCATCTTCGCCGCCGCGGTGGCAGACTGGCGCGTCGCTGATGCCAAGGGATCAAAAATAAAGAAGGGTGCTGACGGTGCGCCCCCAACGCTCTCCCTCGTGCCCAACCCGGACATCCTGGAGACCATCGCAAAGCGCAGCGCGGGCCGGCCGCGATTGGTCGTCGGTTTTGCTGCGGAAACGGACGATCTGGTGGCCCATGCGCGCACCAAGCTAGAGGCGAAGGGCTGCGACCTGATCGTCGCCAATGATGTGTCCGTTCAGGCCGACGGCAGCGGCATCATGGGCGGCACCGCAAACGAGGTGGTGCTCATTTCGGCGACCGGAGAAGAACGCTGGCCTCGCCTGGACAAGGCCGAGGTCGGCAGGCGGCTGATCCGCCATTGCGCCCAGGCCATCGCCACTGCAAGCGGGACCGGGCAATGACGGTTGACCCACACGCCCCCTTGGTTGCCCGCGTGGCGGTGCAGCAGCTTGAGCACGGGCGCGGCCTCGCGTTGCCAGAATACAAGACGCCGGGCGCCGCCGGGCTCGACCTACTGTGCGCCTTTCCCGATGGCGCGCCGCGCACATTGCGCGCGCAGGAGCATTTGCTCGTGCCAACGGGTCTTGTCATTGCGCTGCCGCCCGGCCTGGAAGCCCAAGTGCGCCCGCGCTCAGGCCTCGCCTTGCGGCACGGCATTTTCGTCCTGAACGCGCCTGGCACGATCGACGCGGACTACCGCGGAGAGATTCAGGTGCTGCTGGCACGCCATGGTGCGCCCGACGACGCGCCGGTCAGCATTGCGCGGGGCGATCGCATCGCGCAACTGGTCGTGGCGCCCATCGCAAGCGTCACCTGGGCGCCGGTGGCTGACATGACGTCGGCAGCCACAACGCGCGGTGTCGGCGGTTTCGGCTCGACGGGGCGCAACTGAACACCTATCGTCAGGCTGTTTGAGGCGCGCAGGCCAACCCCATATCGCCCGCGAGGTGCGACCCCATGGCGACATCGACCGCAGTCCCGCTCACCGCGGACGAAATTCAGCGCTACAAGCGCCATCTGGTGCTTCACGACGTCGGCGGACCGGGCCAGCAGAAATTGAAGGCAGCCCGCGTCCTGGTGATTGGCGCTGGAGGACTGGGATCTCCGGTGATCCTGTATCTGGCCGCAGCCGGTGTCGGCACAATCGGGGTCATCGACGACGACACGGTCTCGCTGTCCAACCTCCAGCGTCAAGTGTTGCACGTCACCCGGGAGGTGGGGGCGCCAAAAGTGGAGAGCGCCGCCCGCGCGGTTGGGGAAAGTAATCCACATGTCACCGTCGTTCCCCACGCGCTTCGTTTGACGGCTGAAAACGCGCTGGAGGTCATCGGCGGTTATGACATCGTCGTTGACGGGTCGGACAATTTCGCAACGCGTTATCTCGTCAACGACGCCTGCTACCTGACGAAAAAACCACTGGTGTTCGCCGCGCTCGGCCCATTCGATGGTTATCTCTCCACATTCAAGGCATTCGAGACCGCGCCATCGGGCGACCCTTTTCCCTGCTACCGCAGTATCTTTCCCGAAGCGCCGCCGCCGGGCATGGTGGCCAATTGCGCCGAGGTTGGCATCCTCGGCGCGGTGGCCGGCGTGCTTGGTACGCTTCAGGCGACAGAGGTGCTCAAGGAGATTATTGGCATCGGGGAGAGCATGGCGGGCCGCATGTTGATGTATGATGCGCGGCGCACGCGGTTCGAGGAGATCAAGCTGGCCTGGGACCCTGACAATCCACTGAACGGCCGCACGCCGACCATAACGGATCTGAGCGTGCACGCGGGCGACACCTGATCGCCACCCACCCCGCCGGTTCGTCCCCTTCCGGCGCACCTCATCATGGTCTGCAGGTGAGCGCGCGTTGGACGCGGCGAAACGGCTGGCGCCACACCCATGACTTCGCGGGATCGCCCCCGTCACGCAGTCATGCAGTTGGGTGATCAGGCGATCAGGCGATCCTGAAGTTCAGCGCGGAGTTGGGGAGACGGCAGCGCGCAACTTCGCCGACCAAACAGATAGCGGTTTCGTGCCATGCGATCGTAGAGCCAGTCGCCCGGTGTGCGCGGGATCAGGCGGATCACGCCTAGCCACGCCCAAGGCGGGCCCAGTGTCGCCATTGCTGCAGCAAACGCCGCCAGCTTCACATGGGCGCGCCCATCCACGATCACGATGTTGGTTTCCATCAGATCGGGATCGAGATTGTTTTCCTCAAACAGTTGACGACCGAGGTCGGACTGCGCGGTGACAAAGCTGAAACGCCGCGCCTGATCCCTGCGCGCCATGAAGCGGGCAAAGCCGGAGCAGAACAGACACGCGCCGTCGAAGACGATCAGATCCTGCTCACGCTGGCACATTTTTCGCTCCTCCCGCGGCGCTCATGTGGTGGTCGATCGGCGCAATACCAGCCATCGGCCCCCTCAATCCGACGCTCCGCC
>CAZGNQ010000121.1:6995-9975 GCA_964527285.1 uncultured Hyphomicrobiales bacterium
GCCTCGAGTTCGGCTATCCTGTTCTGGAGCGGCACCGCGGCCCTGGCCACCTCGGCTTCGGTGAAGCGCGGGGTGATGTGCTGTGGGCAGTTCCAGTCAAATGCTTCAACGTCGATGAGAAACCCGCGCTCCACCCGCGCCCGATATCCCTCCACGGCGAGGCGCGACAGCACCTCGGTGTCGTCTGGTCCAACAATGCGGACGCGGCCAAATATTTTCAGCCGCGCGCGCCGCGGATAGTCCATGAAGAATAACGACACGCGGTTGTCGTTCATCAGATTGCCAACGCTCACATACTGCTTGTTGCCGGAAAAATCGGCGAGCCCGAGCGTTTTTTCATCCAGAACGCGCACGAAACCGGCCGGGCCACCGCGATGCTGCACATAGGGCCAGCAGGTTTCGCTGACACTGGCCATGTAGAAGCTGTCGCGCGTTGCGATGAAGGCGGCTTCGTCGTCGCCCAATGTGGCTCGGATCAGTTCCGGGCCGTTTTCAAGCCGGGCGTAGGCCTGACGGCTGCCGGCCGCCTCCTGCAGCGATTTCACGGTCTCGGTGAAGGCGATATCGGCGAAGCGATTGGGCATGATGACCTCGACTGGAGCGCGCGACGGCGCGGGACAAAAAAGGGTCCGCGCCGTCCAAGACGTTGGAGCGTACGAAGCGATCAAGCCCAGTCCGCCGGCAGCCAGCGCAGCGCGCCACGGTCGGAGACGATGCGACCGAGGCCGGGGAAGGGCATGTGCGTTGCTGCGATCAAGGCGCCTTCCTCTGCTGCGCGCGGGAAGAACGCCTCGCGCATCGCCTCGGCGGCGGCAGGGTCCTGCTCGAACGCGATGCCGATATCATCGGCGACCGGATGCAGCGCGGGATGAAAAAGCATATCGCTCACGAGCATCAGGCTTTCGCCACCGTCGGCAATACGCACACCGATGTGGCCCGGCGTGTGTCCTGTCAGGTCAACGATGGAGATGCCGGGCGCGATGTCCCGCTCACCGTCGATCCGTTGCAGGTTGGGATAAAGCCGCACCAGCGCCTCGGACGCGGCAAAGCTGCTCGCCAGCAGATCGGGGGCAGCGGCTTTTTTCGCGGGGTCCGTGAAGTGGCGCACATCCCGCACGTCGGCATAAACCTCCGCGTTGGCGAACACCTTGCGGCCCCCGGCGATGGCGCCGCTGATGTGATCAAAGTGGAGGTGCGTGAAAATCACCGCATCGATCTGGTCAGGCGTTACGCCGACCGCATCAAGTGCGCTTGGCAGCTTACCGGTCTCGCCGATCTGACCTGCCGGGCCGGAATCAACCAGCACCAGGGTCTCCCCATCGCGGATCAGATACTGGTTGAAGGCAAGGCGCAGCCCCTCCGGCGCCGTGGCATGATAGCCCGCAGCCGCCGCCTCGATCGCGCTGGCCTCCCGGCCGGTGAACACGCCATAGGGCAGCCGCGTGTGGCCATCGTTGAGAAAGGTCACCTCGAACCGGCCGATGCTGACCCTGGCAAGCGGCGTGATGGCTTTGCTGGGCGCTTTGGCACGTGCGGACGCCGACGGCGCGCGTCCGATGAGCGCCGGCGTTGCGGCGAGAGCAGGGCCGGCGACGAGGCCGGTGGCAAAGGCGCGTCGGGAGAGCGTGGTCATGGCTGGGTTCCGATCGATCGTGCGGGCAAGCTCTGTGGCCGTTTGGGGCGACATCTCCGCATTGGACGAAAGTCCACCGCCGTGGGCGGACGACCAGTACTTGGCAGCCGGGGCCCTGCGACAGAATATACGATGACCTGAAGACTTCATTCCGGTTTGCGCAATAATGACCGGCGATGGACGCGCGGAAGGGTCAATCCCATGGACCGGCTGCAAGCGCTGGAGGTGTTCGTCGCCATCGCGGATGCGGGCAGTTTCGCCAAGGCGGCGGAGCGCCTGCGCCTGTCGCCTCCTGCCGTCAGCCGCGCCATGGCCGGGCTGGAGGAGCGCCTGGCTGTGCGTCTCGTCAATCGCACCACCCGAAGCCTCAGCCTCACGGCGGAGGGTGCCCGCTTCCTGGCGCGCGCCCGCTCAATCCTCAGCGAATTGGAGGCGGCCGAGGCGGACCTTGCCGGCCGCGCCCAGACGCCCAGTGGACATCTGACGGTGACGGCGTCGGTGACGTTCGGGCGTTATCCGCTGGCGCCGGTGGTGGCGCCCTTCCTGCGCGCGCATCCCGATGTCCAGCTCAGCGTGCTGCTGCTCGACAGGGTGGTGAACCTGGTGGAGGAGGGCATCGACATTGCCATCCGCATCGGTGAATTGGCGGATTCCAGCTTCATCGCCCGCAGGATTGGCGCGGTTCAACGCGTGCTGGTGGCAAGCCCCGGTTATCTGGCCGCCCATGGGACACCGAAGGGAATCGAGGATCTGGCCGACCATCAGATGATCATTTTTTCCGGCCTGCAGGCGAGCCGGGAATGTCGCGTGTTTTTCCAGCACGTGCGCCAGCCAGGCGCCGCTGGTGGTGGAGCGGGAGAAAAAAATCCGGCACGGCTGGAGGTGTCGGACGCAGCGTTGGCGTTGGCCGCCGCACGGGCGGACCTCGGGATCGTCGCGGCACCGTGTTACATGGCGGGCGCGACGGTGGAGGCGGGCGATCTGGTGCCGGTGTTGCGCGACCACTGGCCGCCGATTGCTCCCGTTCACATCGTGCATCCCCAGGCGCGGCTGGTGACACCGAAGGTGCGCGCGTTCGTGGATTTCATGGCACGCGCGTTGCCCGAGCGCATGGCCAGGCTCTCCGGTCCGCTGGCTTGACGTGACGACCCATGCTCGCGGGCTACGCTGCGCTTTTTTGTTTTTTCGGCGCTCGGCGCCGGCCCGCGGTCGCGGGCTACGCTGCGCTGCCTAGTGGAGTGCCGAATTCGAGCTCTCCCTTGGTTCCGGCCACCACTTCAGCGAGCGAAGCGACGCTGAGCGCCCGACCGGGCGCCGCCGTAAGCGGCGGAACCAAGCGCACAGCGC
>CAZGNQ010000122.1:0-9962 GCA_964527285.1 uncultured Hyphomicrobiales bacterium
GGCAAAGCGGTCCGGATTATCAATCGCGCTCACGAAGGCAGCGGCCGTCAACACGCCGACGCCGGGAATGGTCATGAGCGTGCGACACGCAGCATTTGAGCGGGCATTTCGGGCAAGCAAGTTGTCGAGGATCGAGATCTGTTGCTTCAAGCCACGATAAACAGAAGGCAAAACCGCGAGCGTTTCGAACAGAACGCCATGATGCTCGTCACACAGTTTTGCAATGCTCTCTTCGTGGCGCTTGCCAAAATCAGGCGGAAGAATAATGCCTTATATTTTTATGATGGCACGCATTTGGTTGATAATGTTGGTGCGCATTCCTACCAGCTTAAAACGCGCGCCAAGCATTGCGCGAATGGTGTGACTGTCCAGTGCCTTGACTGCCACTGCGCGGAACCAGCCCATGCGCATGAGCTCAGCGATGCCTTTCCCATCGTTCTTATCCGTCTTGTTGATCTGCATACTCAGAGCAGCTTGGGTGTGGCGCGCATCGATGCAAACCGTCGGCACACCAAGGTCTTTCAAACCATGGTAATGCCAGGTCGATAACGGACCCGATTCCAGGCCGATCCTTTCCACCTGCTGGGCGTGCGAGCGGATCGTCTCGAAGACGGCTTGGGGCGTTGATGGGCACTTGCCTTGCCAAACGATTTGAGCCTTGGCGTCGATGATGCAAACAGGCGTCACGCGCTGCGATACATCCAAACCCACGTACTGTTCCACGACGGTCTCGCTGATTGCGAAAATGGACAGCCTGTGTATGAAGCGCTGTCCGCAATCATGCCATGTCGCTTACCCAGTAGTGGTCATTGGCGGCGGCGATGTAGGGGGGATGGCGTGCTTTCCCTTTGGTGGGTCCTGAGCAAAGCGGCGGCGAAACGTATTGGGAGTTTCCACTGCAAGTGCCGAATGCGGGCGCACCGCATTATAGTCATAGCGCCAGCGGGCTAATGCGCGCCGGGCATCGCGATAGCGTTGCGCGAACCTCAAGCGTGTCGTCATTTCCCGGGACGTTCGAACACGGGACAGCTCGCTGATCAGACGGAGACAATTGCCGTTTGGGCCGCATGTGAGTCAGCTCGACTTAGGATATGCCTACAGGGTCGCACTCTTGCTGCCGTTCCTCTTCCTTGCCCAAGACGTTGTGGTTGGGGGGTCGCGCCCCTCGCGGGCGCGTGGATACAAATCAGAACAGCGGGCCGCGACCTCATGTTGCGTAAGCAGGGCGGCTGACGGAAAACAGGTGCGGGAATTCCACCTGAGGCGGACAAACTCAAGGCTGCACGATGTCAGGACCTGAAATTGCGTTCCAAGCGCTGCCCACGCAGGCTGTGGCGGCGCTGCAATCCGGCGGCAGGGATGCTTACGGCATGATGCCGGAACAGCGCATCAGTGACGGCTGCGATGTGCCGTGCCGCCATTGCCTCCGGCTCATTGGAGCAGGGGAGGCATACATCGTTGCCGCGTTCCGCCCGTTTGTTTCCCTCCAGCCTTACGCTGAAACGGGGCCAATATTTCTCCACGCCAGCCGTTGCGAACGCGCGCACGACAGCGCATGTCATCCCGAAATCCTGACGAGCCCCGCCTATCTGCTCAGGGGCTATGATGACGATGAACGAATTGTCGGGGGAACGGGTGGGATTGTGTCGATCGAGGATCTGCCTGACAGGGCGCGTTGTTTGCTGGCCCGTGACGATATCGCGTTCGTCGATGTGCGCTCTGCCGCGCACAACTGTTTCCAGTGTCGCATCGCCCGCGCTGTCGTTGCGACATAAGCAGCGCCACAAGTGTTGCCATGAATGCAAAACGCCGACCGATGGAGATCGGTCGGCGTTCTCAATGTCTGCCAAGCGTGGACGGTGTCGGTGCCGTGGACGCGGACCGGTTTCAGCGCGTTTCGACGATGAAGTCGGTGCCCTGGCCTGTCTCTCGGCTCCAGCCACCGTCCGAAACGATCAGCGAGGAGCCAGACGTCAGCATTTGACTGATGTCCTTGCGGACGTTCTCGGGAATAACAATCCGGTCAAGGACGCCGCGCGGCGTGGAACGAAGCGCGCCTTCCGGCAGATCGTTGCCGAGGCTTGCCACGAAGCGCGCGCGTTTGCCGATTGTCATCGCGGTCCACTCAACCTCTTTGTCGCCCTTCTCGAAATCCATCGCCGAGAACAGGTGAGCGCCAAGCGGCATGTCCGGGTTCTTAATCTCCACAGGCGCGCTGTAGATGTCACGGAACCCGCGGCGTACCATCAGGCGGCCCGTTGCCTTCGGCTCCGTGCGCCCGGTTTTCTCACGCAGCGTTTCCAGCACACGATCGCTGATCGTGCCGGTCTCCTTCATCCCGCTGGCGTCCTGGAAGGCCTTCAGGGCGCGGATCGTATCGCGCCCGAGCACGCCGTCGACCGGACCCACATCGTGCCCCAGGTCTGCGAGCATCTCCTGGGCTTCCCGCACGGCGTTGCGCGGTGATGGGCGCGTGATCAGGATGCGCAGTGGCTTGTCGAGATCGGGCGGTGTCAGCACCACTTTGCGCTGATCCTCCGGCAGGCGCTGGATGTGCTCAGCCAGACGCCAGTACAACCGGTCGATCAGAGCGTCGCTCACGCGACCGGTCGTGCGCAGGTTCTCAGCGGACTGGAAGCCTCGGATCGCCCCTCTGGTCGTTGATCCGAGATCGCCGTCCGGGTTGCCTGCATCGTGCCCCAACTGGTTCAGCAATCGCTGCACGAGGCGCACACTTTCGCGCGGGTGGGCGCCTGCATTCGGGTCAAACGCTTTGCGCAGGGCATCGACGTACTTCGACGTCAGCGCATCGCGATAGGCCGCAACCGACCGGCGTGCAGCATCGGGATTGCTTGCATCGGCCAGATCGAGCGCAGCGACCTCGGCCTTGATCTGGATCGGGTCTGGTTCGCGCGGCTGGAACAGTGCCGGGTGTTCGATGACCTCAGGCGCCTTACGCTGGTCCGTGACCACAACGTGCAGGCCCATGTCCGTCATGCCGAACAGTTTGCGCGCAAAGCTCGTCGGCATCCGGATACAGCCGTGAGATGCCGGATAGCCGGGCACGACGCCAGCATGCAGGGCAATGCCGGACCACGTCAGACGCTGCATGTACGGCATTGGCGCGCCGCCGTAGATGTTTGAGTAATGGCGGCGGTTCTTTTGGATGATGCTGAACACGCCCTTCGGCGTGGCGTGCCCACGGCGTCCGGTCGACACGCGCGTGGAAGCCACGTGCGCCGTTCCACGGAACACATCCATGCGTTGGTCAGGCAGCGAGATCACCACCTTCAGTGGACCGGTGACAACCTTGCGATTGTCGGCCGGGTTACGGACGGGTTCCGTCGGGATCACGTCGGGCTGAACAACCGGCCGCGACCGCCGCGTCACCCGGCTCGCGCTCCGGTTCCGGCGGGCAGCCCTACGGGCGCGGAGCCGGCGGGCTCGGCGTGCGCGCAACCAGCGTTGGCGGCGCGTCAGCCGTTGGGTGCGGGCAGACGGGCTCCAGCCCGCGCCACGCTCAGCGAAGATGCGGTTGAACTGCTGTGCCTCAGCCGGCGTGCTGGTGAGCGTCGCGCCAGTGAAAAAGGCCAGCGGTGAAGCGAGCAGGAACACGATGGCAGCGGCCAGGCACCGCCATTTGCGTCCCGATGTGAGAATGATGTTAGCCATGTTGCCCCGTAACGCGTTGTCCGTTCGTGGTCTTCTAACGTTTCATGTATTGATTTTCCGGCAAGGCCGAGACGTCGTCGCGCGCTGCCGGTTGGGATTCCCGTTTGTGGCGCGATACTGCCACATCATTGGAGCGACGGGAGCCCTCCGGGCGCCTCACCGCACAACAAATTCATGTCATTCCAAGCGCGTAACGTAGAGGCGTGGCAGGCAACCGTGGAGGCGAATGCGCCACACACCGTTGCTGAACGGCTGACGGCAACGTTTGTTCCGCGGGATCAGGCCGCCACCCGGCCAGATTGCCACCGTCGCGGCTGAATAAATGGGCGTCATCGGATGCCCCGAGGCAGCCATGAACCATGGCGGCGCGTCACGGTGCGGTACCGTAAGGGGCAGGGCTGTCAGCCTTAACGGCGCGCGCGCATGGCCAGAAAAACGGCAGCCGCATGTGCCGCCAATCCAACGCCCCATCCGCCCAGCGCCCAGTAGAACCAGTAAGCGTCCGGGCTGGTCGCATGATCAATGATGATCAGCAGCGTGTTGACCACGCAGTAGGCGATGGCGTGGATGAGAAGGGCGCGCAGGTCGTCAGACATGGTGGTTAACTCGCACGGGTGCCGCTGTGGGAGGGGGCGCGTGGACCCTCATGCGCCCTCGCACGCGGCAATGCAACGAAGCCAGCCACACGGCCCGCCGCTTGGCTGGGCCGTCAAGGGCGCCTGTCACGTGCTCTCAACGCTCCCCGCCGTCGGCGCCCGTTGCACCAGCGTCCGTGCTTGCTGGCGTTGAGCTTGTTTCGCCATCCTCGGCCTGCATACCCTCCTGGCGCCCATCTTGGGGCAGCACATCGACCGCCACCGCCACGGTGTGCTCGCCGCCACCGAGCAGGACGCCTGTGATCGGGCTGACATCCTCGAAATCGCGGCCATAGGCGATCGTGATGTGGTCCGGTGAGTTGATCAGGTTGTTCGTCGGATCGAAATCCACCCAACCAAACTCAGGACACCACACCGAGACCCACGCGTGCGATGCGTCCGCGCCGGCTAGCCGCTCCTGCCCTTCGGGCGGTACGGTACGAATGTAGCCGCTCACGTAGCGGGCCGGCACGCCCAGCGCCCGCAGGCAGGCGATCATCAGGTGCGCGAAATCCTGACACACGCCGGACTTCTGCTCGAGCACGCGATCGACAGGCGTTGAGACGTCGGTCGTCGCATTGTCGAACCGAAAGTCGTTGTGAATGGTGCCCATCAAGGCATCGGCGAAGACGAGCACTGGCATGGCCGGTGCGGCAAGCGCGCGGGCAAAATCGCTGGTCGACTGGGTCGGCGCGCCATGCCGCGACCGGCATGCGAAATCCAGCACGCTGCGGTCCAGGCCCTCGGCGGCCGTGATCTGCTGACGCTCGAATGCGTCCCATGGGCGGGAGGCTTGCAGATCCGGCACCGGCGGCGGCGTCACGACAATGTCGCTCAGCGCAGTGACGGAGAACTCGCGGTGCTCGTCCTCCAGGCTCAGGTGCTCTGCCGGGTTGCCGAAATAATCGGTACGTGCATGACGCACGCTCGGCGCCGGCTCGATGATCAGTGAATGGCGCAGGATCTGCTGGTGCGCCACCTCGCGGGGCGCAAGGTGCAGCAAATGGTGCGATTGGATGACCGGGGTGGCGTAGGCGTAGCTGGTGCGGTGGGAAATCTGATAGCGCGGCATCGTTCTATCTTTTGTAACGCGGATGCAGCCGCTGCGGCTGCTCGTCGGCCAGGCTGAAATACTGACGCGTGATCACCTCGGAGAGGTGCGGCAGGTCGCGCGCAACGCTTTCCAGCAGATCAACCAGTCCAGCGTTGGGCCGCCCGGCACCCGGTGTGATCAAATCATCGAGGTCGGCCAACCGCACCCGCGTCAGCAAATCGAGGGCCAGTCGTTGGTCTGGTGCGCGCACCGCATCGTCTGTCGATTTCGGGAGGTGGCCAATGTGGTCGCCCAGCAGTGTCAACTGATAGGCGAGGCTGCGCGGGTTCGTCTCGTCGATGAGCAGGAGATCAAGGACCGGCTTGAGATCGGGCGCAAAGCGGTAACGCGACCTGTAGGTCAGGTAGCTGTCGGCCACATAAAGCGCAAACGTCAGATCCTCACCCCGGCCGTCGTCAGCGGCGTCATCGGTAAAGAGTGCCAGAAGCAATTCGCTGAGCTGGCTCGCGCGCTCGATGCGCCGGCCCATATCGAGAAAGTACCAGCCGCGGTTGCGGGTCATGTTCTCGTGCGACATGCCTGAAAACGCGGCCAGTTTGGACAACAGCGCGCCCGTGGCATCGATGAGGTCGAGCGTCGTTGTGTGGACGTCTTCCAGGTCCGTCGACGGCTCGGGATCGGCGCCCGCCTGGCGCTGGGCTGGCGATGCCTCGGCAATGCCACTCCTGCCGGGCTCTCTTGTCGCCAGATACGGCAGGCGCAGCATATCAGCCGTGCACGTCAAATCGTGCGTGTTGAGCCCGCTCAGGATGCGCCAGCTGTCCAGCGAGAGGCGATCGCGGCACTGGAAGGCGGCCCGTCGCACACTCTCGATGGTGTTGGGCAAGCCGTAGAGACGTTCAGGTGCCGTGCACAGTGTGGCGATAGCTTCGGCAACGTCGCCGTCGGGCATTGCATCGGCCGGTGATGGGCTGGCGTTCGGCGTCTCGCCCTTTTCCAGCAGGTAAGTCAGCGTCGTTGTGCGCGGCGCGTCGGAGCGAAGCGGGGCAAGGTCGGCTGCGGACTGGAAGAGGGTTTGACGCACGATGCGCAGCGTCGCGTCCGCCCGCTCAACATAGCGGCCCAGCCAGAACATATTGTCGGCGACCCGGCTTTGGGTATCGCGCGCGTGGCGTTGCACGATCGTGTTCTCGCGGGCCATGCGCTGCAGGCTGATGGTGGGCTCGGCCTGCTCCCTGCCGACCACCCAGACATCGCGCGAGCGTGGCTCCCGCGACGACAGCGCCACGGCAACGTTCTCATCGACGCTGAGCGCCACGCCCCCCGGCATCACCGTTGGTGTGCCGTTGATGAGGGCGGCAAAGATGCGGACCGCGAAGGGCTCCGGGCGCAGTCCGCGCGACGTCCATGTGGGGGCGGTCGCAAAGCCCGTCGGCTCCTCCGCAACGAGCCGCGTGCCGTGCAGTTCAATGTCGCGGATCAGCGCTTCGCGGCCAGCGGCGTCCAGTTGCGCCGCGCTGCGCCCCGCCGTCGCCTGACCTGGGCTGCCGGTTTTCTCGTGCGCATCGCGGATGACGTAATTGTCGATCTTCGCAATGACATCCTGGCGCACGCCATGCTCGCCCAGCCAGAGCCCCACAGCGTCCGGCACCAACAGGTCTTCCCCCAGCAAATGAGAGCAGATGCGCTGCAGGAACGGCGACAACGCGCGGTTTTCGACCAGCGCTGCCCCCAACGTGTTGGTCACCAGCCCCGGATTGCGTCGGCAGGCCTGAACAAGCCCAACCGGGCCGTCAAAGCCGTCCGGCGCCAGTTCGATCGGGTCGGACCGCCGCCCTTCCACCGCGCGCACCAGCATGTCGATGCGCTTGAGACCATCGATCGTCTTCAAAAAGACCTGATCCCCGATGACGCGCAGGTCCGAGCCCTCCACCCGCAGGTGACCGAGGTAGCGCGCCATGTAGGCATGACCGAGGAAGGCGGCGTTGCCAGGGCTTGAGGTGAGTATGGCAATGCGCGGGTCGTCCACCTGCGTCCGTTCAAAGAGGTCATCGGTGAGGGCCTGGTAGAATTGCCCGATGCGGCGCGAGCGTGTGGAGCGGAACAGCCCGCCCGCCACTTCGGCGATCACCATGCGGTTTGCGAGAACAAAGCCGTGGCCGGCGGGCGTTTCCGCGTGGGCATCGATGATCCGCCAGGCACCACCGGGCTCGCGCGCAAAGTCCAGCGCGAGAAAGGTCAGGTGTTCGCCATCAGGTTGCACACCATGCAGGGGGCGCAGGTAGCTGGGGTCGTCCAGCACGAGCGCCGGCGGCAGTGCCCCGTCAGTGAAGAGCTTTTGTCCACCGTACAGATCCCGCAACACCGCATTGTAAAGGCGCATGCGCTGGATCGTGGCCGCCTCGATCGTCTGCCATTCCTGCGGGCTGATCACGAGCGGGGCCAGGTTCAAATGCCAGGGGCGGTCGGCATCCTGGGGGTCGGAGAAGTTGTCAAACAGGAGTTGGTCAGCCCGCTTGGCCCGTGCCGTTTGCTGTGATCGGTCGGCTGAGGCGAACCACTGGGCGACGGCCCCCCATCCAGGGCGCAACGTGCCATCGGGCAGGCTCATCTCGTCGTGCACACCGGGCAGCGGTGCGTATTCCAGCCGCGCGAGGGCATCAGGGGCGAGCGCAACCGCGCCCTGTGAGCTGAAAGACATGGACCAATGACCCGTTTGTGAGCGTCACGTACCACTGCGGTGGGCAAGCCCTCTGTCGGGCCCATCTCCGCTTGACGACCTGTCAGCGCAGCCTACGCGATTCTGGCGTGTGTGGTTCCGCCACGGGCCCGACGCGGGATGGAAGCGCCCGCCGCCGATGCATTGACGAAACAGCCAGAACGCAACGGCTGACCCCGGGGGCACGGTGTGGATTGAGGCCGCCAGCGCTTGAGTGGCGGCTTTGGCTGAGAAATTCCGCGGGAAAAGGGGAAAACCCACCAGTTTTGATCGATCCGACCTCGTGGATTGGCTCCCTTGTCACTTGAGATGAGATGCATGCGGACCTTACGATTTGGTATGCGTGTTCACACCGCCCCGTAACGCCTGCAAAAAAGGAAGCCCCTCATGGCCCACACGTCGGCCCTCAGCACCACGTTCACCCGATCGCAGAGCGCGCTGGCCGCGCTCACACTTGCACTTGTCATGTTGCTTGGTGGCCTGTCCGCCGCGCACGCCCAGCAATCCCTGATCGACCAGATCGCAGCACCCGCCGCGCCCTCGATCACACTGGCTCAGGCCGAAGGTGGTTCAGCCGACGAGGCCGTTCGCGTTGATGGCGCCGGCGACACGATGTCAGCGCAGGGCCGCAGGGGCCTCGGTATACGTTGCCTTCCGGGCCAAGTGCCGTGCGGGCGAGGCTGCTGCCTCCGCGGGTTCCGGTGTGGCGACAGCAAGTGCTACGGAGGCGGGTCAGGCCGCCCCACGCCACCGACGACAAGCCCGGCGGAGCTCTCACAGTAGCAGCCGCCCGGGCCCGGTGCCCCGACGTCAGCATCCACCGCTTCGGGGTGGTGCTCCACCGTGCTCGCCCGCAGCCTTCCCCCCCAAGCCTTCCCCCAAAGCTCTCCAAAGTCTGCCGGGCGCTTGAGGTGCCCGGTGATCGATCACACTGGATCTGGGCGGCTCGTAGGGCTCAGCTCGTCAATCGCAGGTCGAGCGTCACCGGGTAGTCCGGATTGGGAACCGGCGGCGGGGCGACCGTGGGGCCGGGGGAATGGCCGCCGGCCTCAAACCGCGCATGACGCCGGCCCTCGGCTTCGAATGCATTCACCGGCATTGAGTCGAAGTATTTCCCTCCTGGATGAGCGACGTGGTAGCGGCACCCGCCCACGGCCCGGCCGGTCCAGGTGTCAAACACATCAAAGATAAGCGGCGTATGGACGCCGATTGTCGGGTGCAGGCAGGCTGGCGGCTGCCAGGCCCGGTAGCGCACGCCGGCCACCGCCTCGCCGTTGGTGCCCGTTCCGTTCATCGGAACGCGTTGGCCGCCGCACAGGACCACGTGGCGCTCGTCCAGGCCCGTTGCGCGCACCTGCAGGCGCTCCAGCGATGAATCCACGTAGCGCGCCGTGCCACCGATCGCGCCCTCTTCCCCCATCACATGCCAGGGCTCCAGGGCACCGCGCAATTCGATCGTCAGGTCGCCATAATGGGCCGCACCGAACAGTGGGAAGCGGAACTCGAAATGTGGCGCGAACCATGAGGGATCGAAATCGTAGCCAGCGCTACGCAGATCGCCCAGCACGGTCATCAGGTCGCTCCACACGAAGTGCGGTAGCATAAACCGGTCATGCAGCGCCGTGCCCCAGCGTTGCAGCCGACCCTGGTAGGGCTTCTCCCAGAACCATGCGATAAGCGCGCGCAACAGCAGCTGCTGCGCTAGGCTCATGCGCGCGTGCGGCGGCATCTCAAAGGAGCGGAATTCGATGAGGCCGAGCCGTCCCGTTGGCCCGTCGGGAGAATAAAGCTTGTCGATGCTGATCTCGGCGAGATGGGTGTTGCCGGTGACATCGATGAGCAGGTTGCGCGACAACCGATCCACCAGCCAAGGCGGCACAAT
>CAZGNQ010000123.1:0-9930 GCA_964527285.1 uncultured Hyphomicrobiales bacterium
GACGCGCCTCGCCCCGGTCCCCGCCCACCGGGAAGACGCCCGTGTAACGTCCGTCCCCGGCGACCGCGTCGGGCGCCACGCCGTCGTCCGCCAACGTGGCCCGTACGGACGGGTTGGCCGAGCTCGCGGCGAAGACGGAATCGCAATCGGTGACCGGCGCGCCGCCGTCGGTCACCAACGCCTCCACCTCCACCCAGCCGAACCAGCTCGTACTGGTGACGTCGGTCGTGGTGATTTTGCCCTGGCGGCGCAGTTTTGGCCGATGGGTGGTCATGTCTCGGGCCCATTGTGGTGGCGCGGCCCGGGCCGCACGCCTCAGCGCGTTACGGAGCGGAACACATCCGGGTGAATGGCGTGGATGGCGCCGTCCGGTCCGAGTGCCAGATGCGCAGGGGTCATGTGCAGGGCTGCAGGATCGCGCGGCACGCAGAACCGGCGCAGCACGTCGGACACCTGGACATCGCTCATGCCCGCCTCGGCGATCGCCTGCATCAGGAGGACGGCGTCATGCTCTGACAGGGGCAGATGAAACCCGTTCTGCCACAGCGTCGCATAGCCGGTGAAGTAGGCGACGCGCTTGTTGCCGTCGAGAAACGGGTGGTTCTTGGCGAGGCCCGTCATGAGCGTGCTGACAAGCTCGAAAAGATCAACGGAATCGGCGCCATAGCTCAAAACGAAATAGGGACGTGACAGCGCGGAGCTGATGGCGCCGGCATTCAGAACGCCTTCGCCACCGCCGCGCACGGCAAGCGCCAGCCGGTGCATGTCGTGGATGACCGCCTCGTCAGGCAGCCATGGCGTTTCTGGCGTGAGCAGCGCCGGATCAACATAAGGGCGGTCAAGCATGTCGGCGTCGTCGGGCGCAGATGGCGCCGGCCCATTGGTTGCGGGTGCTGGGAAGCCACCCACTGCTGGCTCATAACCGTGGCCCGCCCCAGCGCCTATCGCTGTGCCGTCAGTAATCACATGGTGCATGGCCGCCGGTCCCCGCGTCCTGGCCTTCGCGCTCTGTCATAACAATGAAATTTGACAGGTGTGTGAGCCCGTCAGAGGCAGCTTAATCAGCGCCCCCACTATTGCGGGCAATGCGAAGGGTGTCCAGCGAACGCGTGATCTGATGCGCGCGGGCGGGCGCCCTGTGCCGTTTGGCTATGGCAGGCGCCTTGAGGGCCTGCACTGCTCCGCCCGCTTCCGTGCGGCAGCGCGTCAGATTTTCTCCAGAACGAAACTGCCGGGTGCGTCCTGAAGCACCGGCAGCGGTCCCGCTTCAGGGTCGCGCGCGGCGACTTTCTTGCCGGAGTGTTTGGCCAGCCACTTGGTCCAGAATGGCCACCAGGAGCCGGCATGTTCACGCGCCGAGGCCGTCCATTCATCGAGTGAAGCGACGTTCTTGACCGCATCGCCGGTCCAATACTGATACTTCATTTTCTCCGGCGGATTGACGACACCGGCAATATGCCCGGAGCCCGCGAGCACGAATGTCACGTCACTGCCGAGCATGCGCGCGCCCGTGAAGACGGATTTTGCCGGCGCGATATGGTCCTCCTTGGTGGCCAGCTCGAACACAGGGACTGTTACGTCGCTGAGGTCGAGCTGGGTTCCGGCAAACTCCAGTACGCCACGGGCCAGGGCATTTTCCTTGTAGTATTTGGTCAAGTAGAACAGGTGGTTGGCTGCAGCCATCCGTGTTGAATCCTGGTTCCAGTAGAGCAGATCGAACGGGAACGGTTTCTTGCCCAGGAGATAATTGTTGACCACGTAAGGCCAGATCAGATCGCCCGGGCGCAGCAGATTGAACGCGGACGCCATCCGCGATCCGTCAAGGTAGCCGTGCTGCGTCATCAGGTTCTGAAGGGTTGCGAGTTGCTCTTCATCCACAAACACCTGCAATTCGCCCGGATCGGAAAAATCGAGCTGCGTGGTCAGGAAGGTCGCGGAGGAAAAAATGTCCTGCTTCTGCTGCGCCAACCAGGCCAGAGTGGTGCCGAGCAGCGTGCCACCGACGCAGTAGCCCAGCACATTGCATTGTTTTTCTCCCGTGGCCGCACGCACCTGGCGCGCGGCTTCCAGGATGCCGTCCTGCATATAGCTGACCCAGTCCATCTGGGCGTGGCGTTCAGATGGGTTCACCCATGAGATCAGGAAGACCGTGAAGCCCTGATCGACGGCATACTTGATGAACGACTTCTGGGGGACGAGATCGAGGATGTAGAACTTGTTGATCCACGGCGGCACCACGAGGAGCGGACGCGCGTAGGCCTGCGGTGTGGTGGGGCTGTATTGGATCAGTTGGATCAGGTCGTTCTGGAAGACGACCTTGCCGGGCGTGATGGCGAGGTTGCGGCCGACCTCGAATGCGGTCGTGTCGGTTTGGGAAATGCGCAGCGTGTCATTTGAGCGTTCGAAATCCTCCATCAGCTGCGTCATGCCCTGAACGAGGTTTTGCGCATTGGAGGCGAGCGTTTGACGCACGACTTCCGGGTTCGAAAACGCAAAGTTCGACGGGGACGTGGCACTCACCAACTGCTTGAGGAAGAATTCGGCGCGCTTGCGGGTCGCGGGGTCCAGCCCCTCGGTCTCATTCACCAGTTCATCGAGCCAGCGTGAGGAGACGAGGTAGAACTGCTTGAGGCTGTCAAAGTAGACGTTGTCGTCCCAGTCGTGGTCGGCAAACCGCTTGTCGCCGGGCTCCGGCTTGGCCACAGGCCGGGTCTGCTCGCCCATGAGTTTCTTGGTCTGCTGCGCCCAGATGTCGAGATATGCGCCGAACAGCTCCGCTTGGGCCGTGGCAAACCGCGTCGGGTCCTGCGTCCAGTGTTGTGCAAGCGATGTGAGCACGGCGCCAACGCCCGCGACTTCCGTGCCAAGCGCTGGCCCGCTCGGCGTGCCGCTGTTGCGCTCAAGCGCATTGGCCCAAAGCAGCAGCGTGTTCTCGTAGACCTGCGCAAGGTTGGTCGAGAACGCGGTCGGATCGAACGTCGCCGGCAGCGATGACGGGGCGTTGGTGGCGCCGGCCGGCTGTTGCACCGTTGCTGTTGAGCGCGCCATGTCGTGGTGACGTCCAACGCCCTTGGCAGCGCCGGACGATGGCCCTGTGGATGCCGCATCCCTTTGCGCCGACTGCAGGCTGCGCGCGCTCTCGGTCATGAATCGCTCCTGATCTGGAGGGGCACCGGTGCCCGGTTCGACGTGCGCGGGTGAAGCGCCACTTGGACAATGATCGACTGCACTACCGGTCGATCGCCGCAAACCTGCGCGCACGAGACGTTCCGCTTGGCCCCAACCGTGCGCAGTGATGCACTCGCTTTTGGCAAGCGCACTCTGCCCATCGCTACACCATGGCAGCGCGCCTGCGGCAATTGATCCAGAACAAGTGGAATTCTCAATGTCGACAATTTGAAGCCGCTATCCAGCTTGCCGCGCTTGCTTGAACAGGTTCGCGCCGTCGTTTGGTGTGCGCAGCACAGGTGCACCAACATTCGTGTTGATGCTTGTGCATCAAAGATTGTGCAGTGCGAAGCAAATCGCGTAGCAGGCTTGGTGGATAGCTTGGGGACAACCGGTGCGCGGTTCCGCGTATGGGTGCACGGACAAAGGCTTCTGGCAGTGACCGCACCGTTGAACGACAAACTCTCAGCAGCACGTCGCGGCACGGGCCGGGTCCATGCGCCGATGCGCGGGCTGGTTTTTGCGTGCGGTGTCTGCGCCTTCGCGGCGATGATCTCGGGCTGTGGATCGACGCCCTATCCGTCGGTCGGTGAATTCAAGGCTGTTCCAGCTGACATCCTGACGCCGATCCAACAACAGGCGATCACGTCCCAACTTGAGCTGGATGGTGCTGCTGCAAAAAAGCAGGGCGACAGCGTTCCAGCCAGTGGCGCTGCGCAGTAGGCTTCGGTGATCCTCGGGCCTCCGACGCTTAGAAGTCGCCAGAAGCCACAAGGCGGTCGACGAGCGCAGGCCCGCAGACGCGCTCCCAGGACCCCAAGAAGGGCAAATATCACCGTCTTCGGTGACGTCGCACGGCCAAACGTTCCTTTGGGTGTGCGATGCGGCGTGCGGATTTGAGTGGCCGACACCGCCCGACGGTCTGCACGCTCTAAGGGGCAGCGATCCGCTCGCAAGGCCACCATGCACCGGTATCGGGGGCCTCACATCGCACAACCGGCTTGCCCGCGCGGCGGCATCTTTCTACGACACGAGGCTGGGGCTGATCCGACCGCGCGACGTGCAGCGCCCACCTCTGTCGCATGACGTGCGAGTGGGCGGAGCCGCGTTCGATCGAACCGCTCGCCGCCGCCGCCGAGCCAGGAGCCGCATCCGTGTCCATTGCCGACAACACCACTCCGGGAAACGCACTTCGGCTCGGCATCGCGGGGCTCGGAACGGTGGGCGCCGGCGTGATTGCGCTGCTGCGTGAGCACGGGGGCCGGGCCGCGTTGGCCGGCGGGCGCGCTGTTGAGGTCAACGCAGTGTGCGCGCGCGATCGCACGCGGGATCGCGGGATCGATCTGAACGCGATGACCTGGTTCGACGACCCGGTGGCACTCGCACGCAGCCCGGACGTTGACGTTTTTGTGGAACTGATCGGTGGTGAGGATGGTCCAGCGCACGACAGCGTGGTCGCCGCACTCGATGCCGGCAAGTCTGTCGTCACTGCCAACAAGGCTCTGATTGCCCACCACGGCGCCGCTTTGGCCGCCCGTGCCGAGGCCAATGGCGTCGCCCTCAAGTTCGAGGCGGCCGTCGCCGGTGGCATTCCCATCATCAAGGTGGTGCGCGAAAGCGTGTGGGCGAACGATATCTCGTGCGTCTACGGCATCCTCAATGGCACCTGCAATTTCATCTCCACGCTCATGAGCCAGGGGCGTGACTTCGCCGACGCGCTGCGCGAGGCGCAAGAGGCGGGGTACGCTGAGGCTGACCCCACGTTCGATGTGGAAGGCTACGATGCCGCCCACAAGCTGGCGATCCTGGCGTCTCTTTGCTTCGGCACGCAGGTCGCGTTCGACGCTGTGCGCTGTGAGGGCATCAGCGGCATCACCAAGGATGACATCGATGCCGCCGATGCGCTCGGCTACGTGATCAAGCTGCTCGGCGTCGCTGTGCGCACGCCCGACGGTATCGAACAGCGTGTGCATCCGGCCATGGTGCCCAAGGGATCGGCAATCGCCGGCGTCAACGGCGTGCGCAACGCCGTGGCGCTTGAGGGCGATCATGTGGGTCCGATCATGCTCGTGGGCCGCGGCGCTGGGGCGGGCCCGACAGCATCCTCAGTGGTCAGTGATATCATCGATGTGGCGCGCGGTGACCGTAGCCCCGCCTTCGTGCAGCCCGTTGCCCAGCTCGCGCCGCCTCCCGCGCGCGAAGCAGGCAACCGGGAGGGCGCCTTTTATCTGCGCTTCACCGTGGAGGATCGCATCGGCGTCATGGCCTCCGTCGCCCAGCATATGGCCGAACAGCAAATCTCGCTGGAAAGTATCGTCCAACACCGCAGCGGAGAACGCCTGGATCTCGCCGCGCGCAGGGCCATGCTGCCGCGCGAGGTCCGCGATGGCGATCGCGACAGGAAAGCCTCCATCGAGATCATCACCCATGCGACGCGCGAGGCCAACGTGCGCGCAGCGATTGGAGCGATTGATGACGCGGGCGTGCTCGCCGCTTCTCCACAACTGATCCGCATTGAAAGCTTCTGACGGCGTTGCGCAAACCCCGCAGCGCATTGAAACGCTGGTTGTCGAGCGATGGCGAGGGCCGATGGCCCGGGTCGGGCATGCCGGGGTGATGGGCCCGTGTCTGCCGGACCTCAGCGGCCATGAGGCAGCCCTCACAGGGAGATCCGAGCATGAGCGAGAGAATCGATCGGGCACTGACGCTTGAGATCGTCCGTGTGACTGAGCAGGCCGCAATCGCCGCAGCACGGCTGCGCGGGCGTGGCGACGAGAAGGCCGCCGACCAGGCCGCGGTTGATGCCATGCGCCGTGAGCTGAACAAGCTCGCCATCTCAGGGCGGATCGTGATCGGTGAGGGCGAGCGCGACGAAGCGCCCATGCTGTACATCGGCGAAGAGGTGGGCACGGGCGGCCCGGCGATGGACATCGCCGTTGATCCGCTCGAGGGCACGACCATCTGCGCCAAGGCAATGCCGGGCGCATTGGCCGTGATGGCGCTGGCGCCGAAAGGCACGCTGCTCAATGCGCCGGACATCTACATGAACAAGATCGCCGTTGGGCCAGGTTACGAAGCCGGCATCGTCGATCTCGACCGTTCGCCTGAGGAAAACCTTAACGCCCTTGCCGCCGCCAAGCGCGTGCCGGTGGGCGAGGTGACGGCTTGCATTCTGGACCGGCCGCGCCATCAGGAAATGATCGATGCGGTACGATCAGCGGGCGCGGCGGTGCGCCTGATCGGCGATGGCGACATCGCCGGCGTGATCGACACCACCAATGCGGTCGAAACGGGCGTTGACATCTACATGGGCATCGGCGGCGCGCCCGAGGGTGTGCTGGCGGCGGCAGCGTTGCGCTGCATCGGTGGCCAGATCCAGTGCCGGCTGCATCCCATGAAGGACGGCGACCGTGAGCGCGCGGCGGCCATCGTTGATGACGTCGACCGCAAATACTCTCGCGATGAATTGGCGAGCGCCGATGTGATCTTTTCAGCAACGGGCGTGACGACAGGATCAATGCTGGACGGCGTGAAGATCGCACCGGATGTCGTTAAGACCCACACCGTGGTGATGCGTGCCGCCACTGGCACAGTGCGCAAGATCTACACTGAGCACCGCCACAACGCGCCGATGATGCGCTGACGCGGCTATGGACGACACTTGAACGGGAACTGCCGACCGGTGCCAGCGTCATGTCGAGCGGCCCATGGTGATGTGGACGCGTCGCGCCGCCGGGCATCCGCCCCAGCGACGCGGTGTCCGCGATGGGAGGGGCAACGGTGGTTGAGCAAGTGGGCCAAACGGGCCAGGCAGGGCTGTTTTCAGGTGGCAACGCTTTGCGGACGGCGCGGCCGCGCCCCGCAGGACCGCCGGCCTCGCCGCGATCCCCTGACGCACCGACAAGCGCGGTCAGCGCAACGGCGACATCGCACCCTGCACACAGCGTGAGCGCCGCAGCGTCGACCGAACGGCCATTGTTCTTGGGCGTCACACGGTCTGCACGTGGCCTGCGCTGGTACGATCGTCTCGGCCCCGGCGGCGTTGCCCAGGCCACGGCCATCGCCCAGCGCCACCACCTACCCGAAGTGATGGGTCGGCTTCTGGCCGCGCGTGGCATCGGGCTCGACGACGTTCCGCGCGTTCTGACACCGCGCCTGCGCGACTGGATGACGGACCCGAGCGCCATCACACAGATGGACAGCGGTGCCGCCCGCCTGGCGGACGCGGTGCGTCGGCGCGAGCCCGTGGCCATCTTCGGCGATTATGATGTGGACGGTGCCTGCTCATCGGCCCTGCTCGCGCGCTTTCTTGAGGCCCACGGCGTGCCCGCCCGCATTTACATTCCGGACCGTCTGTTTGAAGGATACGGACCCAATCCGGACGCCATCGCGACCCTCATCGACGAGGGCGCAAAGCTGATCGTGACGGTGGACTGCGGTACGGCCAGCCACGCGCCGCTGCAGGTGGCCAAGGATCGCGGCATCGATGTTGTTGTCATTGACCATCACCAGGCGGATGAGGACCTGCCGCCTGCCGCGGCCATCATCAATCCCAACCGGCAGGACGATCTGAGCGGTTTGGGGCACCTGTGCGCGGCCGGCGTGGTGTTCATGACGCTGGTCGCAACGGCGCGGGTGCTTCGCGATGCCGGCCATACCCACACCGGCTATACGCAGACTGGCCAGAAGGCAGGCGCAGCGGGCAGCGGGCCCCATGCCCCTGATCTGATGGGCTGGCTCGATTTGGTGGCCCTGGCAACGGTGTGTGATGTCGTGCCCCTCGTGGGGCTCAACCGCGCATTTGTCACCCAGGGCCTCGCCGTCATGCACCAGCGCCGCAACCCGGGCCTGCGGGCCTTGTGTGATGTGGCTGGTTTGGCGAGCGCGCCAACGCCCTACCACCTCGGCTACGTTCTCGGCCCGCGCATCAACGCGGGCGGGCGCATCGGGCGCTCCAGCCTCGGCGCTGAATTGCTCAGCATGAACGAGGCGGGGGCCGCGGAGGCGTTGGCCCAGCAGCTCGATCAGCTCAATCGCGAGCGCAAGGCCATGGAAACCCGCATCCTGGAGGAGGCACGCGCCGCTGCCGAGGCGATCGTGGCGGCCGACCCCGACGTGCCGGTGATCTGCGTGGCGGGCGATGACTGGCACAAGGGCCTTGTCGGGCTTGTCAGCAGCCGCCTGACGGATCAGTTCGGGCGGCCGAGCTGTGTGCTCGCCTGGGCAGCGGACGGCACGGGGACGGGCTCGCTGCGCTCCATCGCGGGCGTTGACATCGGCGCAATGGTGCGGGCGGCAGCGCGCGAGGGGATACTCGTCAAGGGCGGCGGGCACGCCATGGCCGCCGGCCTCACTGTGGAACGCGCCCGGCTCGCCGATTTGCAGGCGCATTTCGCAGCGCATGCTTCAACCAGTGTTGTCAGCGCGCGCGCCACCGCCGGCATGGGCATCGACGGCGCAATGACGCCGGCAGGCGCCTCGCTGGAGTTCATGCGCCAGGTGGAGCAGGCGGGCCCCTACGGCGTCGGCAATCCAACACCGCGTTTCGTCTTTCCCTCCCACCAGGTGCGCGGTGCGAAGGTGGTGGGCGAGGCGCACATTCGAGCGTCGATCGTGGCGGGCGACGGAGCACGCATCAATGCCATTGCCTTCCGCGCCGTGGGTACGCCGCTGGGTGATGCCCTTTTGGGGCAGGATGGTCGCCCGCTGCACGTCGCAGGCACACTCAAGCGCGACAGTTGGGGCGGGCGCGAGAAGGTGGATATGACCATCGACGATGTCGCAGACCCCGCAAAGTGTGCCTGAGCGCGACGTGATAGCGATGGGAGCGTGGCTCGGGCAAAGCGCCAACGCACCGAGACCCATCCACAATTGCCCCCTTGCATCGCGCCGGACGCTCCCATATACAGCGTGGCTCCGGCAGGTACGCCCCCTTCGTCTAGTGGTTAGGACGTCAGATTTTCATTCTGAAAACAGGGGTTCGATTCCCCTAGGGGGTACCACTGGCCGACGCCGATTGGCGTTTGGCGAGGGCACCGATGACCGCTCCGTTCACCTCCAGGCTGCGGTATTAGCGCCCAGGGCGGGCCGGAGAGGTGCCTCCTCAGGCGTTGGCTACACGCTCAGCAGCAGGTTCTCGCGCTCCCAGGGCGAAATCTCGCGGTAAAAGGCGGCCAGCTCCTCCTGCTTTATCATCTCGTACATGGCGCAGAAGGTCTCCCCCAGCACCGCGCGCAGCGGCTCGGCTTCGGTAAACAACGCCAGCGCATCGTCGAGGTGATGCGGCACCACCCGATCCTCCTCTGAAATCTCTCCCGGTTTTTCAGGGCGTGGTTGGAGCCCGTTGATGAGGCCCAGATAACCGCACGCCAGGCTCGCCGCGATGGCGAGGTAGGGATTGCAGTCCGTGCCGACCACACGGTTTTCCACGCGGCGTGCATCGGGCGGAGCGATGGGGACCCGTAAGCCCGTCGTCCGGTTGTCGATGCCCCATTCGAAGTTGGTTGGCGCGCTGGTGTTCGTGAACGCCTCAAAACGACGGTAGGAATTCACGTAAGGGCCAAGCAGCGGCATGGCGGCGGGAAGAAAAGTCTGGCTCCCGCCCAGAAAGTGAAAAAACGCGTCAGACGCGCTGCCATCCGGGTTGGAGAATATATTGGCGCCAGTGCGCACGTCCACCACGCTCTGATGGATGTGCATGGCGCTGCCCGGCTCGTCGCGCATTGGCTTGGCCATGAAGGTGGCAAACATGCCGTTCTTGAG
>CAZGNQ010000124.1:0-9908 GCA_964527285.1 uncultured Hyphomicrobiales bacterium
GTTTCGGGTTTCCACTTCAGCGAGCAAAGCGACGCTGAGGCCGCGACTGCGGCCCGCCGCGAGCGGCGGATCGGGTCCCGCAGGGGCGCGTTACAAAAAACGCCTGCCGCACACCAATGGCCACATTGCGCGGGGCGCGCGCATGCGCCACGCAATCGCCCATGCAGACCGTCAGCTTCACGTTCCTCCGCTTTGACAGCCTGGCCGGCAAGGCCTGGGTGATGCCGCAGATGCAGTTCTCCAAGGGGCCCCTGCGGCGCACGCCGGACATCGGCTTCTTCAAGCTGTTTGGTACCGGGCCGCGCAACGCCTTCCACCTGTCGGCGAACCTCGGGGTCTATGCCGTGATGGCCACCTGGCCGTCGCTCGCCATCGCGAAGGCGCGGGTGAACGACAGCCCGGCCTTCAATCGGCTGCGGGCACGGGCGGACGAGACCTGCACGCTCTATTGCGCCACCACCCGCACGGTGGGGGACTGGGACGGCGGCAACCCTTTTCGCGCCGATGCCTCTGGCACGCCGGACGGCCCGCTCGGCGTGCTGACGCGTGCCACACTGCGCCCGCGCCATCTGCTCGCCTTCTGGAAGAGCGTGCCGGACATTTCAAAGGACATCGCGCGCTATGACAGCGTGCTGTTCAAGGTGGGCCTGGGTGAGGTGCCGGGGCTGCAGCAGGTGACGTTCTCGGTCTGGGAGAATTTTTCCGCCGTGCGCGCGTTCGCCTATGCCGATGGATTTCACTCCGCAGCGATTGCCGAGGCGCGCGAGAAGGGCTGGTTCAGCGAGGAGCTGTTTGCGCGGTTCCAGTTGCTGGAGCAGGAGGGCACGTGGGAGGGCGGCGATGCCTTGCCCGCACGCGTGTTTGCCGCCGGCGATGATGCGGCTGCCGCCCGGCACTGAGCGCCGAGAACACAAGGTGTCATCCCGCACCGTGCCGGCAAACCACCACCCATGAGACGCCGATGAACCGCCCAGCCACATCGCACAACGACACATCGGCCACGCTGCTCACACCGACGGTGGTGATCATCGCCGGGTGCCTGATCGCCACCATCGGCTTCGGCGTGCGCTCCACCTTCGGGCTGTTCCTGGAGCCGGTGACGACCGACCGCGGCTGGGACCGGGAGACCTACGCGCTGGCGCTTGCCATCCAGAACCTGCTGTGGGGCGCAGGCGTGCCGCTGGCGGGCGCACTGGCCGACAAGTTCGGGCCCACGCGGGTGATTGCGGCCGGCGCCGTCCTTTATGCGTTGGGCATGACAGGCATGGTGCTCGCGACATCCGGGGGCATGCTCTACCTCACCGCCGGCGTGCTCACCGGCCTTGGGATCGCGTTCACGGCATTTTCCATCGCGCTGGCGGCCATGGCAAAGGTTGTGAGCGCTGAGCGCCGCTCGCTCGTTCTCGGACTCGGCACGGCGGCCGGATCGTTCGGGCAGGTGGTCTTTTCTCCCCTGGGCGCGCTGTTCCTCCAGGCTTACGGCTGGGAGAGCACCGTCACCATACTTGGCCTGATCACGCTCACCATGGTGCCATTAGCGCTGCTTTTGCCGGGGGTTGCTGGTGCGGCGACTGGCGACGCATCCAACAGGCCAATGGCCGCTGCCGAGCAGACGATTGGCGAGGCGCTGCGCGAGGCGATCGGCCACCAGGGTTTTGTTCTGCTCACGGTCGGTTTTTTCGTGTGCGGCTTCCATGTGGCGTTCATCACGGTGCACTTTCCGGCCTACGTGAAGGACCTTGGGCTGGGCGTGCACGTGGGCGCCTACGCCTTGGCGCTGGTGGGGTTGTTCAACATTGCAGGCTCATTCGGCGCGGGCGCGGTGGGCCAGCATTGGAGCAAGGCATACGGGTTGAGCGCGATCTACATCGCGCGCGCCATCGTCATCACGGCGCTGCTCCTGTCGCCGAAAACTGAGCTGGTGATCTACCTGTTTGCGGGCGCGATGGGCATCCTGTGGCTCTCCACGGTGCCGCTGACATCCGGCATCGTCGCGCAGGTGTTCGGCGTGCGGTACATGGCGACGCTGTTTGGGATCGTCTTTTTCTCCCACCAGTTGGGCAGCTTCCTGGGCGTCTGGCTCGGCGGCTACTTCTATGATGTCTACGGCACGTACGACCCGATCTGGTATGCGGGCATCGTGCTGGGCATTGCAGCCGCCATCATCCACCTGCCCATCGACGAACGGCCCGTGCCGCGGCTGACGCCCCGGGCTCCGGCGCCGGCCGAATAAGGCCAGTCGCGCCGTGGGCGTCAGCATCATCCGCCGCACGCGCACCGCCCAGTGCCGTGGAGTGCCGTGCCCTGCCGTGCCGCGCAGGCGATCGCGTTCATTCTCTCGGCTCATCGACGCCGACACGGGCCGCGTGGGAGCTCCACCCGAGGCCCGAGCGCAGCAGCACGATCAGTCCGGCCACCAGGAACACGATGATCGTGGCGATGCCGATGCGGCGATCCCCCGAGAGCGACGTCACCAGCCCCACGAAGAACGGGGCGAGGAATGACGTGATCTTCCCCGAAAACGCGAACAGCCCGAAAAACTGCGTCATGCGATCAAGCGGTGCTGAGCGCGCCAACAGCGTGCGGCTGGAGGATTGAAGCGGCCCGGCGACGATGCCGATCACAGCGCCAAGGCCAAGGAACACCAGCTCCGGCGTGGAGGCGAGCAGGCCGTCGCCCGGCTGTGGGCCCTCCACAGGGATGACAAAGCCGACGTGGTTCGCATCAATAGAGACGATCGCGACGCACGTGAGCATGAGGATCACGAGGCTCGCCACGATCACCCGCGCCGGACCCAACCAGTCGTCGAGATAGCCACCAACGTACGCGCCAAGCGTGCCTGTTGCTGCCAGCAGAATGCCGAAGACGCCAAGTTCGATCGGCTGCCAGTTGAACGTGGCAGCGCCGTAAATGCCGCCGAACGCGAAAATGGCGAGCAGGCCGTCAATGTAGAGCATGCGGGCCAAAAGGAAGATGGCGATGGGCTTGTAGCGCCGCACCTCGCGGATCGTGTCGGCGACATCGCGCAGGCCAGCGCGCACGCTCGGCCGGGCGCCGGTGGGAGCATCGGGCGTGTAGAGAAAAAACGGGATGACAAACAGCATATACCAGAGCGCGGAGAACGGGCCCACGGCGCGGTCCGCCTCACGCGTCTGCGTGTCGAACGCAATGATGGGCTCCAGGCCGAGAAGCGTGCGCCCGGTGTCCGGCGCTGTCACGACGAGTGCGGCCATGATGATGAGCGCGACGAGCCCGCCGGCATAGCCGACACTCCAGGCAACGCCGCTGATCCGGCCCAACTCTTCCGGCGGGCCGAGTGTCGGCATCATGGCGTTGATGAAAACGATGGAGACCTCAGCGGCAACCGTCGCCAGGATGAAGCAGCCCAGGATCCACCACGTCCTGTCCGTGGCGCCGGGTTCTGCATACCAGAGCAGGGCACACGGGACGACCAGCAGCACCGACAACACCCAGAGATAAGGGCGTCGGCGCCCCGTGGCATCCGCCACCGCGCCCAGCACGGGCGAGCTGAACGCCACAATCAGGCCGGCGGCGGCTGCAGCGTAGCCCCACAACGCCTGGCCCTGCGTGGGATCACCGATGAAGACGTTGGCGAAATAGGGCGCAAACAGAAAGGTCGTCACCAGCGTGTAGAACGGCTGCTGCGCCCAGTCGAACATCACCCAGCCGAAAATCGCGCGTGAACGCGGCACGCCGCGGATGGTGTCGCCGTGCGCCGGTGCGGCAGCAGTCGACTGATCAGGCTGAAGGGTCATGGGCGCTGGCTCCGGTGGGACGACGCGCACCCATGCGCTGGTCTGGCCGGCCAATTCAAGGCGTTCCTCGTCACCGGGCCATGGTGCAGGGGCGGCTGCGATAGCTGCCACGCTCCGTAGGCCGCGCATTCGAGGCCGCGCATTCGAGGCCGCGCATTCGAGGCCGACGGGCGGGCACGTCTCAACGGACCCGCCGAGCGGCGCAGCCACGCCCCACCAGAAGCGGACGGACTTTAGATCGACGTTGGCAACGCGCCCGAGGCGCCGCCTTGCGCCCCGCCCGAAGTAACGGGCCGACCACTTTCGCCTGCCATTGTTCCGGCCCGCTCCCCGGCGAAACGCGCCAGGTCGCTCACCTGCGCGGCGATCACCGTCAGCTTGGCCACCGACAGCTCACCGCCATCCAACAGCTCGTCCACCCGGGCCTGCAACCGGGCGGTGCGCTGTGCGGTGAGGCTTGGGCCCGCATTGAGCCCGACTTCTGCCGCGCGCCATGCTTCGAACGCGTCTGCTCCCGCGCCGTGACCGCGCACGATGGACGCGGTGATCGACTGATGCGCGCTGGAAAGCTCGGCCAGGGCACTGTTTGAGGCAAGGCGCTCGAAGGTGTCCTGCGTCGCAATGGTCTGCGCGGCGGTGCGGATGCGCGAGATGCCAATGGCCGTGTCAACCGCCTCGAACACGCCCGCAAGGCTGGCCGCCGGCACGCCCAGTGTGAACCCGGTGCGCGTCAGATCAAGCGCCTTGACCGCATGTGAAAGCACGGCGAGGCGCGACGCCATTTCCGAGGAAAGACCGGCCGGCAGGTCTGCCAGTTGCGCCGGGTCGAGATGGCCATCCACGCCGCCGGCCGTGCGCAGTTCCTCGAAATAGCCGTGCACCCCGTCCCGGTAGGCCATGATGGTTTCTGCGAGCGGCTGACCTTGCGTCGGCGCGCGCAGGAACCAAGCGGTCTGCACGCGCACCTGGTTTTGCAAGCGCTGGTACAGCGCCAGTTGGTCATCACCCGCAATCTGATTGTCGAGCGCGTCGATCTGATCCCACACGCCCGGCAAATCGAGCACTTCGCGCGACAGGATGAATGCACGCACGATTTCCGGCGCCGTGGCGTCCGTTTCGTCCATCAGGCGAGACACAATGGTTGAGCCGCCGCGGTTGACGATATCGTTGGAGAGCCGCGTGGCGATGATCTCCCTGCGCAGACGGTGACCGCGAATGTCATCGGCAAACCGCTCGCGCATGGCGTCAGGAAAATAATTCAGCAGCATCGCCTCGAAGAACGGCTCATCGGGGAGATTGCTCTCCACCAGTTCCTCGAACAGAGCGATTTTGGCGTAGGCCAGCAACACCGCCAGCTCGGGCCGCGTGAGCGGTTGGCCAGCGATGCGGCGCTCCTCCATTGCCACGGACGATGGCAGCAACTCGACATCGCGATCCAGCAGTCCGCGCGCCTCCAACTGGCGCATCAGACGCTCCTGGAACCCCAGATCGGCCAATCCCTGGCGCTGTCCCAGGCTCAAGGCGAGTGTCTGGAGGTAATTGTTCTCCAGACACTTGTCCGCCACCGCTTCCGTCATCTCCGACAGGAGGGTGTTGCGCGCGTCGATGGGCAGTCGGCCATCCTGCACGGCCGGGCGCAGCGCAATCTTGATGTTCACTTCAATGTCGGAGGAGTTGACACCGGCAGAGTTATCGATGGCATCGGTGTTCATCCGCCCGCCACGCGCAGCAAAAGCGATACGCCCGCGCTGCGAGACACCCAGGTTCGCGCCTTCACCGATCACCCTTGCGCCGACCTCCTGTGCCGTGACCCGGATGGCATCGTTGGCGTGGTCCCCCACCATCTCGTCGGTCTCTTCCATGGCGCGCACGTAGGTGCCGATGCCGCCCATCCAAAGCAGGTCGACCGGTGTCTTGAGCAGCGCCTGCATGAGTTGGTTCGGCGTGAGCACGCTGGCCGTGGTGCCGATCAGCTGCTGGATCTCCGGCGACAGGGATATGGACTTCTGCGCACGTGAGAACACACCGCCGCCTGGGGAGATCAATTCACTGTTGTAGTCCCGCCATGTGGAGCGCCCCAGATCGAACAGGCGCTGGCGCTCGGCGAAGTTGGCGGCAATGTCCTGCGGATTGGGATCAATGAAGATATCGCGATGGTCAAAGGCAGCCAACAGTCTGATTTCGCGCGACAACAGCATGCCGTTGCCGAACACGTCGCCCGACATGTCGCCGACGCCGATGGCGGTGAACGGCTCGCTTTGGATATCCCGGTCCATCTCCCGGAAATGGCGCTTCACGGCCTCCCAGGCACCGCGCGCGGTGATGCCCATCACCTTGTGGTCGTAACCCGCTGACCCGCCAGACGCGAAGGCATCGTCCATCCAGAAACCATGGGCCTGGGAGATGGCGTTGGCCGTATCGGAGAACGTGGCCGTGCCCTTGTCGGCAGCCACGACGAGGTAGGGATCGTCGCCGTCCAACCGCTGAACATGGGCCGGCGGGACGACATCGGCTCCCTCCAGATTGTCGGTGATCGAGATCAGCGTCGAGACAAAGACCTTGTAGGCCTCGCGTCCCTCCTCAAAGACAGCCTGACGGTCTCCACCGGTCGGGAGTTTTTTCGGCAGGAAGCCGCCCTTGGCACCCGAGGGCACGATGACTGTGTTCTTCACCTGCTGTGCCTTGGCCAGGCCCAGCACCTCGGTGCGGTAATCCTGCGCCCTGTCCGACCAGCGCAGTCCGCCCCTTGCAACAGGCCCGCCACGCAGATGGATGCCTTCGACGCGCGGCGCATAGACGAAAATTTCGCGGAAAGGCTTGGGTTCTGGTGCGGCCTCGATCTTCTTCGTGTCGAACTTGAAGGCAAGCGCCTTGGTATCGTCAGGCAGGACCTGATCGCCTGAACCGATCGCATAAATGGAGAAGAAATTGGTACGTACGGTGGCCAGGATGACGGTGCGGAACAGTCGGATGATGCGATCCTCATCCAGGCTCGCCACCTCCTGCAGTGCCGTCTCGATGCCGGCTTCCAATTCCTCACCATCAGCCTCGCCCTCGCGGTGCAGCCCGGCCGCATCCGGGGCCAAACGGTGGAGGAAAAGATCGACCAGCATGCGCGCGATGGCGCCATGGCTGTTGAGCGTGGCGGCGATGTAGCGGGGCCCGAACGAGATACCGATTTGGCGCAGATACTGCGCATAGGCCCGGATCACCTGCGCTTCCTGCCAGGACAACCGCGCGGAGATGACAAGGCGGTTGAACGGATCATCATCGATGGCGCCGGCCCACACGGCGTGGAAGCAGGCGCGCAATGCATCGCCGCGCTCCATGATGCGCTCGCCCGCGTCACCCACATCAAGGCGCATATCGTGAAGACGCACCACGTCGCCCTCTTTGGGACCGCCCGGCATGACGGTGTAAGAGCGCTCATCGATGACGGAAAACCCGAGGTTCTCAAAGAACGGCACACGGCGGCTGAGCGGTATCGACTGGCCCCATCGATAAAGCGCCACGCGCAGGTGCTTCTCCGGCACGGCACCGTTCGCGCTGGCATCAGTCATTGCGTGTGCCGGCGTCTCCATGCCGATGAACCGGATGTCGACCGGCGTGTCGACGCCAAGGGATGCAATCACGCCCGTGTCGCCCAGCGCGCGCTCCGGCGTATGGTCGGCGCGATACCCTGCGGAGAACGCATCGCGGAACCGCGCAACGGTGCCGGGCGTCGTCGCCGCACCCGCAAAGGCGGTTGCAAGGCGGTCCTGCCAGCCGCGCATCAGATCCTCGATCTGGCGGGTCAGTTCGCCATCGTCGATGCGCGGCGTCGTGCCCTCGTCGCGGCCCACGATGAAATGCACGCGCACCAGCCCCTCGGTGCCAAAGCTGGGGGTGAAGGCACTGATCCGGCCCTGGAAGACGCGCGCCAGATGATCCCCGAGCCGCGCCCGCGTCTCGGTGGAGTATTGATCGCGGGGCACATAGGCGAGGACGGAGACGAACCGGTCGAATTCGTCGTAACGCGCCAACGCGGTCGTCCGTGGGCGGATGGCGAGATCAAGAATGCGCGGCACCTGCGTTTCCAGCTCGGCGACCGAGATCTGCAAAAGCTCATCGCGCGGGTGGGTCTCCAGCACGTTGTGGAGCGCCTTCGCGTTATATCCGTCCTCGGTGAAATTGAGGCGATGGACGAGCGCCTGATAACGCCGCCGCAGGATCGGGATCGTCTCGATCGAACGGTTGTAGGCCGATGATGTGAAGAGGCCGACGATGCGCAATTCGCCGGTGAGCTGACCGCTGTCGTCGAACCGCTTGACGCCGATGTAATCCATGTGCGCCCGGCGATGCAGCCGCGACACCACGTTGGCCTTGGTGATGATGACCTGCTGGGGCGAGCGATAGAACTGCGCAACCTCCGGCGTGATGTCGATGAATTCGGTGCCGCGCCGCAGGACTTTCACGTCCGCGTCGCGCAGGATCCCGAGGCCCTCCCCCACTTCAACGTGCGGCATCTCCTGGCCCTCAGCGCTGGCGCTGCCGTCGGCGAGGACAAACTGGCGGGTGCCAAGGAAAACGAAGTGGTCGTCAACGAGCCAGTCGAGCCATTCCGCCGCCTCGCTTGGGTCGAGCGTCGGGTCGTGATCAGGCTCCTGGGCGCCAAGGCGCGCATCCACCGCGCGCAGCCGACGCGCTGCATCCTGTACGGCGTCGCGCATGGCCGCCCAGTCGTTGTTGACCGTCCCAAGATTGTCGAGGACCTCGGTAAACGCTGCCGCCACGGCACTCTTCTGGTCGTCATCGAGCAGCGGGACCACGATCTGCACAAGGCTTTCGCGCTGCGCGGCTGCGTCAGTGCGGGTGGCGGAACGCACGGTCTCAAGCGCACCACTGTCCGGCGCACGGTCCGTGAAGAAGATGGGATGGAGCAGCCGCTCGATCGTGATCGACTGGCGCGTCAATTCACCCGCGAGCGTGTCGACAAGGAACTTCTTGTCAGGGCCGAATACTTCGATGAGGCAGCGCGGCTGGCTGTCGCCTGGCGTGCCCGCAAGATCGCTGATGTCCACCACGCTTGCCGTCGGGCGCCCGCTGGCGAGCCGTTCCTGGGCGCGCTGTGTCACGGCTGCAAGCAACGGCGCCGGCCAGTCGTCTTGATCGCGAACGCGCGCGGCATCGCGAAACACGCCGGCGAAGTCGAGCTGCGGCGATGCTGATCCCCCCGACGGGGCTGCTGCACCGTTGTGTGCCTCTTCACCGGCTCCTGTGCCGACCATTTGCTTGATACGATCCCACACGGCACGTCTCCCGCTTGTTGAGGCACGTGGGTGCTCGCCGAGCCGCCCGTGCCGTTTTGCCCAACCTTGCAGACAAACATGACGAGCGATCAATCACGCTCGTGTTTGGTTGGGTGCGCGGGCAAAAGACGGGGATGGCATGAGCGCGACGTTCCTGCGCCACAGGGCGCGCCAAAAAACCCGCGTCCAGGGGCAGCTTCACGTGACGCGGGGGATGAGTCGCGTGACGGTCCACGCCAACAACACATGTTGGCGAGAGGATTGGGTGATGTTGGAAGCGCTTCAGCGCCCATGGCGCGCGCATCGACGCATGGCTGCGGCGGCCTCCGCGGCGCTGGCCGTGACCGTTGGCCTGGCGGTGGCAACGCCACAGGCTCACGCCATCGAGTTCCTGTTCAGCGATGACGGTGTCAAGCGGGAGTTCGACCGCAAATGCGACGGCATTGATGCGATCGCCAAATACAAGCGCGGGCGTGTCGGACAGGAGTACTACCTTGAGGCTAAAGAGGCGCGGTACGAGTACCGCACCCACAAGGTCATGGTGCAGCCCCCAAAGGAGATCTACCGCTGGCAGAAGGCGCGCGTGGTCTATGACAAGCACCTGGGCCATGAGGTCGAGGTCGAGCCAGCGCGCAAGGTGCTCGTGGAGGTCCAGCCGGCGGTGTTTAAGACGGTGACCGAGCGCGTGCTGGTTGAGCCGGTGCGCTACCGTGCACGGCAGGAGCATGGGCAGCACGGCTACGTGAAGGAGCGCGCTGTCGTCGATTGGCGCCAGGGTCCGCTGCAGGAGAAGTGCAAGCGGCGCCAGGACGCCTTTGAGCCCCACAAGTGAGGCCGCGAGCGA
>CAZGNQ010000125.1:0-9879 GCA_964527285.1 uncultured Hyphomicrobiales bacterium
CACAGCCGATAACATGATCCAGATGTTCTTTGGCTGGGAAGGTGTGGGCCTGGCGTCCTACCTGCTGATCGGCTTCTGGTACCACAAGCCCAGCGCCAACGCGGCCGCCATTAAGGCGTTCATCGTCAACCGGGTGGGGGACTTCGGCTACGCGCTCGGCATCTTCGGTGTGTTCGCGGTTTTCGGCTCGGTGTCGTTCGACGTGATCTTTGCCCAGGCGCCCGACAAGGCCGGCCAGGTGTTCACGTTCCTCGGCTACGAGGTCGATATCCTGACGACGCTGTGCCTGTTGTTGTTCCTGGGGGCGATGGGAAAGTCGGCACAGCTGTTCCTGCACACGTGGCTTCCAGACGCGATGGAAGGCCCGACGCCGGTCTCCGCACTGATCCATGCCGCCACGATGGTGACGGCGGGCGTGTTCATGGTGGCACGCCTGTCGCCGCTGTTTGAACAGGCGCCCGACGCGCTGTGGGTGGTGACGGTGGTCGGCGCATCAACAGCGTTCTTCGCAGCGACGATCGGGCTGGCACAGAACGACATCAAACGCGTCATCGCCTACTCAACCTGTTCCCAGCTTGGCTATATGTTCGCCGCGCTCGGCGTGGGCGCCTACTCAGCCGGCATTTTCCATCTCTTCACGCACGCCTTCTTCAAGGCGCTGCTGTTTCTCGGTGCGGGTTCGGTCATCCACGCCATGCACCACGAGCAGGACATGCGCCACATGGGCGGGCTCGCCTCCAAGGTGCGCATCACCTGGGTGATGATGCTGATCGGCACGCTGGCGCTGACGGGCGTTGGCATACCGCATGTCATCGGCTTTGCCGGGTACTACTCAAAGGACGCCATCATCGAGGCGACGTACGCTGCGCAAACGGGCGTTGGCATGTATGCGTTCTGGCTGCTGGTGGTCGCAGCGTTCCTCACCTCGTTTTACTCCTGGCGGTTGGTCTTCATGACCTTCCATGGCCCGACGCGCGCCAAGCCGGACGTCTATGAGCACGCGCACGAGAGCCCATGGGTGATGCTGGTGCCACTTTTCGTGCTGGCGGTCGGCGCGATCGCCGCGGGCGTGGCATTCAAGGGGATGTTCCTGGGTGATGGCTATGATGCTTTCTGGCGCTCGTCGCTGTTTGCCGCAGAAGGCAACACGATCATCAAGGACCTGAAAAAAGTGCCGGAGTGGGTGGTCCTGTCGCCGACCGTGATGACCGTTGTCGGATTCGCGCTGGCCTATCTGTTCTATATCGCCATGCCGAGCCTGCCCGGCGTTTTCATGCGGGCGTTCCGTCCGGTCCACCTGTTCCTGGAGAACAAGTGGTACTTCGATGAGCTGTATGACCTCATCTTTGTGCGCCCGACCATGTGGCTCGGCCGGGTGCTCTGGAAGGGCGGGGATCAGGCGGTGATCGATGGCGTCGGTCCCAACGGCATTGCCGCGCGCGTGCTCGACGTCACCCGCGGCGTGGTCAAGCTGCAGTCCGGCTATCTTTACCACTACGCGTTCGCGATGCTGATCGGCATCGCGCTGTTCGTGTCCTTCGTCATGCTGGGAGGGGGGCAGTAATGAACGCTGCGCAGGATCTGCCGCCGCTGTTGTCGATCGTCACGTTCCTGCCGTTGGCGGGCGCCCTGTTCATCCTTGCCATCCCGCGCGAGGCGGAAGGCAACGCGCGCTGGACGGCGCTGTGGACGACGCTGGTCACGCTCATCCCGGCCATCGCGATCTGGGTGCTGTTCGATCCCACGACGGCGGACTTCCAGTTCGTGGAGAGCCAGCCCTGGCTCGGCGGGGCCATCCAGTACAAGATGGGCGGCGATGGCATTTCGGTGATGTTCGTCGTGCTGACGGCGTTCCTGATGCCGATCTGCATCCTGGCGAGCTGGGATGCGATCAAGACGCGCGTCAAGGAGTACATGATCGCGTTTCTGATCCTGGAAACGCTGATGATCGGGGTGTTCTGCGCGCTCGATCTGCTGCTGTTCTACATCTTTTTCGAAGGTGGCCTCATCCCGATGTACCTGATCATCGGTGTGTGGGGCGGGGCCAACCGCATCTACGCCAGCTTCAAGTTCTTCCTCTACACGCTGCTCGGCTCGGTGCTGATGCTGATCGCCATGATGGCGCTCTATCTCTACGCGGCACGACTGACATCCCGACGTTGCTCACGTTGGCTGAGCCTATCCCGTCGGAGCCGTTCTCGATCCTGGGTGTGCCCATCCCTGCCGGCGTCCAGACGCTTTTGTGGTTGGGTTTCTTTGCCTCGTTTGCTGTGAAGATGCCGATGTGGCCGGTGCACACGTGGCTGCCGGATGCCCACGTGGAGGCGCCGACGGCGGGCTCGGTGATCCTGGCGGGCATTTTGTTGAAGATGGGGGGCTATGGCTTCCTGCGCTTCTCCATCCCGATGTTCCCGGTCGCAACGGATCAACTCGCGACGTTCGTGTTCGTGTTGAGCGTGGTGGCGATCGTCTACACGTCCTTGGTGGCGCTCGCCCAGGAGGACATGAAGAAGCTGATCGCATACTCGTCCGTCGCGCATATGGGCTTCGTGACGATGGGCCTGTTCACGCTCACAGCGCAGGGTGTGCAGGGCGGCGTTTTCCAGATGCTGAGCCACGGGCTCGTCTCCGGGGCGCTCTTCCTGTGTGTCGGTGTGGTCTACGACAGGCTGCACACGCGCGAGATCGCCGCCTACGGGGGGCTGGCTGAGCGCATGCCGCTTTATGCCATCTGCTTCATGGTGTTCACGATGGCGAATGTCGGGCTGCCTGGCACCAGCGGCTTTGTCGGTGAGTTCCTGAGCCTGATGGGCGCCTTCCAGGTGAACACCGCGGTTGCGTTCGCCGCCACCACGGGTGTGATCCTGTCGGCGGCCTATGCGCTCTACCTTTACCGACGCGTTGTCTTCGGCAAGTTGGAGAAGGTCTCGCTCACGAAGATGCAGGACATGAACGCGCGCGAGATGGCCTGTATCCTGCCGCTTGTCGTGCTGGTGGTGTTGTTCGGGTTCTATCCCGCGCCATTGCTCGATATCTGCGCGGTCTCCGTCAACAATCTGATCTCCAATTATGAGGCGGCCGTCGCGGCGGCCGGTGACGGCGGTCGCGTTCTGGCGCAGGCACAGTAACATTTCGCGCGCGCCGGCCCGACGCGGGCGTCGCGTTCCATCGGCACGCCTGAGGGGCTGACGGCATGAACTTCGCAGATCCGATGAGCTACGTGCCGATCCTGCCGGAGCTCGCGCTCATTCTGGCGTCCATGGTCATTTTGATGGCCGGAGCCTTTGCGCGCTCCGACATCAGTGACGGGCTGAACTCGATTGCCGCATTCGGCCTTATCGCCGTCGCGGTTTATGTCTCCACCACCGTCGGGACCGACCCCGTCAAAGTCTTCAGCGACGCGCTGGTGATCGATGATTTTGCCCGTGTGATGAAAGTGCTCATCCTGGGCGGCGCCGGGGTGGCGATGTTCATGTCCCACCACGCCATGCGCGAGCTGGGCATCGCCTCCTACGAATACGCCGTCCTGATCCTGCTGTCCGTGGTGGGTATGCTGGTGATGGCCTCGGCCAACACGCTGCTGGCGCTTTACATGGGCCTGGAGCTACAGAGCTTTGCGCTCTACGTCGTGGCCGCGCTGCGCCGCGATGCCGTGCGCTCTGGCGAGGCAGGCCTGAAGTATTTCGTCCTCGGTGCGCTTTCCTCCGGCCTGCTGCTCTATGGCCTGTCGCTGATTTATGGCTTCACCGGCACGACAAACTTCGACGTGATCGCCACGCAGCTCCAGGGCGGCAGCGCCGGCATCGGGCTCATCTTCGGCCTGGTGTTCATGCTGGCGGGTCTGGCCTTCAAGATCTCCGCCGTGCCGTTCCACATGTGGACGCCGGACGTCTACGAGGGCGCGCCGACACCCATCACAGCGTTTTTCGCCGCAGCACCAAAGGTTGCGGCCTTTGCACTGCTCACCCGCATTGTGTTGACCGCGTTTCCCGCCATCACGCCACAGTGGCAGCAGGTGATCATCTTCGTCTCGATCGCTTCGATGTCGTGGGGTGCGTTTGCCGCCATCGGGCAGACCAACATCAAACGCCTCATGGCGTATTCGAGCATTGGCCATATGGGCTTTGCGCTCGTGGGGCTGGCGGCTGCCAACGCGCAAGGCGTTCAGGGCGTCGTGATCTACCTCGTCATCTACGTCATCATGACGCTTGGCACGTTCGCCTGCATCCTATCGATGAAGCGCGGCGATGAGAGCGTTGAGGAGATCAGCGATCTGGCCGGTCTGGCGCAGACCAACCTGCCCATGGCAGCGCTGCTGGCCGTGCTGATGTTCTCGCTGGCGGGCATCCCGCCGCTCGCCGGCTTCCTGGCAAAGTTCTACGTTTTCCTGGCGGCCGTTGAGGCAGGGCTTTATCCGCTCGCCCTTATCGGGGTGATCGCCAGTGTCGTTGGCTGCGTCTATTATCTCAACATCATCAAGGTGATGTTCTTTGACGAACCGGCCGACGCGTTTGAGCCCATGGCGTCGGCACCGCGGCTGGTGTTGGGACTGTCGGGCATCGCCATGATCGCGCTGTTGCCGCTTGGCGGCACGCTCGTCCAGATTGGCGAGGCGGCCGCGCGGTCGTTCTTCTGATCGCTCAGCACGATCGGCGCCGGCGCCAACGTCGTCCGGCGACGCTCAGTGGCGGTGCCGCGAGGCGCAAGTGGGGACCGTCGGGCTTCAGGCTCGGGCGGCCAGCCGCAGGAGAGGGGCAGCCCACGTGAATTGGCCCGCGCCCAGCGCTGATGGCAGCACCGGCCAATCCGTTGCCGCGCGCAACAACCTGATCGCGCCGCCGACCCGATTGCCGGTGGCATGCCCCGCCAGCGTAACGCACACGCACCACGGCGCCGTGCCAACGACCAATGCACTGGCGTGGGAAATGGCCCCAGGGTTGCGGATCGGGCGTACCCACTGGGTGACGGCCGATGAGCAGACCGCGGGCAAAGGGCGTGCGGGACGCCGTTGGCAGACGCCGGTGGGAAACCTCGCCGCATCAGCGTTGGTGGTGCGCGTGCTGCCGGCGCCGGCATGGCGATCCATGGTGCCGCTTCTGGCCGGGATCGCGCTTTTCGATGCGGTCCTCGCTGTGGCGCCGCAGCTGGCGCGGGCTTCTTTATCTCCCAACGGCGCGGCGCGGCTGCAACTCAAATGGCCCAATGACCTGCTGCTCGATGGAGCCAAACTGGCCGGCATCCTCATCGAGGCGCGTGATCGCCCAGCCGGATCACCGTCTCGTGGCGCACCGCCTGACGGTTCAGTGTCTCAGGGCGCACGACTTGATGGTTCAACGTCCACAGCCCGTGGCGCCACGGTGACCGAGTTCGTTCTGGGCTTCGGTGTGAACCTTGCCACCCGTCCGGTGTTTGAGGACACGGCCGATGCGCCCAGCGCCGGAGCCGCCATCGCCTTGGCGGGCGTCGGCGCGGTTGTTGCCCCCACAGAGCTGCTGGGGCATCTCGTCGCGAGCTTGAGTGCGCAATGGGGGCTGTTGCAGTCAGAAGCGCGCCTCAGCCCGGCGGCCGTCCCCCCGGCGCCCCCTCCGGTGAGCCGCGCCACAGCGGCGCCGGCCGCCGCAGAACGCCCGCAGGCCGGTGGTGTGCGCGACCGCTGGCTGGCGCGCGCCATCCCCATCGACACGCCGATTGCCGTCAACCGGGGCGGGGAGCGCCTCACCGGTGTCTTTGCAGGGCTCAGCCCGAGCGGTGCACTGGTCTTGACCGAGCCCAACGGCGCTCGCACGCTCATCGACTTTGGCGACGTCAATGTCTTGCCCTGAGTGGCTTTTTTGGTCAGACGTCGCTGTCCATCCGTTCCGCTCGGTCGTGACTTACGGAGCTCCCATCGCGCTTCGCCTCACGCACCGTATTGGGCCGGCGCCGGAGCCAACAGTTCTGGCGAGCAGGGATGTCATCCGCGCATGACGTGAGCCGTGCTGACTGGGGCGACGCAAACGCTCCAGCCAGATGCGGGGTGACGATGCATAATCTGACCGCCGGACCCGGCGCAGCACCAACAGGAGATCGAATGGCTCAGGCCGAAAACGCGTCGCCGCCCACCACCACGGCCACATCCGACGAGGTCGTGTATGTTCCTCTCGGAGGGGCCGGCGAAATCGGCATGAACCTCTACCTCTACGGTGTCGGGCCAAAGGCCAGCCGAAAATGGCTGATGGTCGATCTGGGGGTCACGTTTCCCGGCGACCTTGAGCCGGGCGTTGATCTCATCCTGCCCGATACGCAGTTCATCGAACGCGAGGGTGACAATCTTGTCGGCATCATTCTGACCCACGCGCACGAGGACCATTTCGGCGCGGTCATCGACCTGTGGCCGGACCTGAAGGTGCCGGTCTACGCAACGCCCTTTGCCTCGGGGCTGCTGAAGGCGAAACTCTCCGCCTATCCGATCGAGGAGCCGCCGGAGATCACCGAGGTGAAGCAGGGTGCCCGGTTCAATGTCGGGCCGTTCGACTGCGAATTCATCAACGTGGCGCACTCGATCCCCGAGCCGAATGCGCTTGTGATCCGTGCTGGGGGCAAGACGATCCTGCACACCGGCGACTGGAAGATTGACGATGATCCGGTGGTCGGTTCGGTGCTGGACGTGGACCGTATCGAGGAGATCGGCCGCGATGGCATCGATGTCCTCGTGTGTGACAGCACCAACGTCTTTCGCGAAGGCATCTCGCCGACGGAAGGCGAAGTGGGCGCCTCACTGGCTGCGATCATCAAGGCTGCGCCGGGGCGCGTCGCGGTGACGACGTTTGCGTCCAACGTGGCCCGCATTCTATCGGTCGCCAAGGCGGCCAAAGCAGCCGGGCGCCACCTTGTTCTCGTCGGACGCGCCATGTTGCGGGTCACGAGCGTGGCCCAGGAGATCGGCGCGCTGCCGCCCGAGTTCACCTTTCTCAGCCAGGACGAATACCGCCACCTGAAGCCGTCAGAGACGGTTGTTCTGCTCACAGGGTCTCAAGGTGAACCGCGCGCTGCGCTCGCCCGCGTGGCGTTTGATGCGCATCCTGACATCCGGCTCGATCCCGGCGACACGGTGATCTTTTCCTCGCGCACCATACCCGGCAATGAAAACTCTGTCGGGCGGGTGCAAAACGCGCTCGCCGGTCAGGGGCTCAAACTCATCACGGACAGCGACGCGCTGGTGCACGTGACGGGGCACCCGCGGCGTCAGGAACTCCAGCAGATGTATCGTTGGTGCCAGCCGAAGGCGCTCATTCCGATGCACGGCGAGCGTCGCCACCTTGAGGAGCATGTCCGCTTCGCCAAGGAGAACGGCATTGCCGATGCGCTGGTGGTGGCCAACGGCCAGATGGCGATGCTCTCCCAGGCACCGCTCAGGATCATCGACGAGGTGCATTGCGGCCGGGTTTACCGCGATGGCGAATTGATCCTGGAGAGCGACGATGCCTCGGTGCGCGAGCGCCGCCGCCTCGCCGAGGTGGGCATCGTGTTCGTCGCGCTTGCGGTCACAAAACGGGGAGATCTTGTGGCCCCGCCGCAGGTTGAGATTGACGGGATCCCGCCAGAGGACGAATTGGGCGAAGCGCTGGCGGCGACCATCGCCAAGGGCGTTGAAGGGGCACTGAAGTCGATCCCCAAACCCAAGCGCAAGGATGTCGGCCTGGTCCGCGAGGCGGCACGCCGGGCCGCGCGTGGCAGCGTCAACCGAAGCTGGGGCAAGAAGCCGGTGGTCAAGGCGGTTGTGAGTGTGATCAGCAACGGCAAATAGTGCGACCGGCGCACAGCCGGGCAAGGGCAGGAGCAGAATGCGATGATCGGACGTTTGAACCACGTGGCGATTGCGGTCAGCGATCTGGCCGCAGCAACAGCCGTTTATCGCGACACCCTGGGCGCCAAAGTCTCCGAGCCGCAGGCTGAGCCGGACCATGGCGTGACGGTGGTTTTTATTGAGCTGCCGAACACCAAGATCGAACTGCTCGAGCCGCTGGGCGAGGGTTCGCCGATTGCCAACTTCCTCGAAAAGAGCCCCGCTGGCGGCATCCACCATGTCTGCTACGAGGTGAACGATATCATCGCTGCACGCGACAAGCTCGTCGCCGACGGCGCGCGGGTGCTGGGGGATGGCGAGCCAAAGATCGGCGCGCATGGCAAGCCGGTGCTGTTTCTGCACCCGAAGGATTTCTGCGGCACTCTGACAGAGCTTGAGCAGGTCTGACCGGCGTGCACACTGCGGCGCGCCTGGCCTGACGACGACGACACGCCTGCCCGCCGCCCGGCCGGGGTCTGCCGGTGTTTCATCAGGAGGCTTCCATGATTGGCCCGATTCAGACCGCGGCGATCTGCCGGCGCTGCGCACCGTGGCACGCCATCAGCCGTGCGGTTCAAGCCAGCGTTCTGCTGCTGGCCGGTGTCGCGGTGAGCACCCCGGCCATGGCGCAATCACAGGGCGATGAGCCGACCCGTACCCGCCTCCAGGCCGGCAGCCTGGACTGCGAGAGCCGTGAGGGCTGGGGCGCGATCTTCATTTCGCGAAAGTCCTTCACCTGCGTCTTTACACCGGTGAACGACAAGACGCCCGCTGAGACGTACGAGGCCGTCGTCCGCAAGTATGGGCTGGATCTGGGGCCGACCACGCAGAGTGCGCTGAGCTGGATTGTGTTGGGGCCTGGCACCCGGATTGCCGGCGGTTATGCGCCCGGTTCGCTTGAGGGCGAGTATGCTGGCGTCGGCGCGCAGGCGTCTGTCGGGGTGGGCCTGGGGGTGAACGCGCTCGTCGGCGGCGGGCCGGAATCGTTTGCGCTGCAGCCGGTGAGCATCCAGGTTGAGCGTGGCTACAACATTGCTGCGGGCGTGCAGACGTTGGAGCTGACCTACCGCGGGCCGGCCGGGTTCGACGACGGGACGGCTGCCGACGCGCCGATTGATCTCGTGCCGGAAGGGGCCGAGGACGCCCAGTAAAGCCACCAGAAGCGGGCAGAATCGCACTGGCGGGGCGGTTCTCGTTCGGTTGTGCGCCTGTCCGCTCACGTCAATGAGGAGCACAAGGCGATGGAGATCTTCCAGGCCACTGCACGTGGTACGATCCTGGCCGATCCCGCCTATTTCACGGGCACGGTCTGGCAAGATCCCATCGTCACGGCGCCGGAGCCCGCCCGCGTGCGGGCCGTGTGCGTGACGTTTGCATCCGGAGCGCGTACCCACTGGCACACCCACCCGCTTGGTCAGACGTTGTACGTCACCGCCGGCGTCGGGCGCATACAACTTGAGGGCGAGCCTGTCCGTGAAATCCGGGCCGGCGATACCGTCTGGATTGCGCCGGATGAGCGCCACTGGCACGGCGCTGCCCCTGACCATGCCATGACGCATGTGGCCATTCAGGAGGCATTGGATGGCAGCCACATCGCCTGGGCTGAGCCCGTGAGCGACGCTGATTACGCGCAGGCGCCAGCCACCTGAGAGCGGCAAAACGGTCCGCAGCGGGGTGACGGGTTGCCCAGTCTGCGGGACGGCGGCACTGCGAGGGCGAAAGCCTCCCGAGCCGTGGGGACCATCAACGCCGTGGCGTGGGGCCTTGTTCCTGCGGAGAAGTTGGAGCGCCGGTATCGTTGGTTCGTTTGGTGCGCTCCCACCGCTCTCCCTTGTTGTCTTGGCGCTTTATCCCGTACCGCTCAGCGAAGCAGCTTCGCTGAAAAACGCTCAAGGGCCGCTGGCGCTGGCAGGCTGTGACGCCCGTGCCTTTGCATTCGGACCGCAAGCCTGCCAACACCATCCACGTTTCCCGACCCCGCCATCATGCAGGACGACGCATGTCGATCACGTTTGCACTCGCGATTTACTTCATCATCTGGTGGACGGTTCTCT
>CAZGNQ010000126.1:0-9847 GCA_964527285.1 uncultured Hyphomicrobiales bacterium
CGTCATCTTCGACACCTGGGTGCATCCGCTGGTGATGGGCCTGGAGGAGCATCTGCTCGCCATGTTCCGTGAGGACTTTGAGTTCAGCGATGACCGGCCCTCCCATCTTGAAGGCGCTGGCCACGCCACGGGCAGGCCGCAAGCCGCGGCCGAGCCGGCGGCTCAGACTGCCCCCAGCCCGACGTCCGATGCATCCGACCACCTCGCCGAAGCGACTTCGCCAAGCGACGCCGGGCCGACGACCAGCACCTCGACGGCACCGGAATGGGACCCTGCAGCGCAGGCCGAGTTGAAAAAGATCCCGTTTTTCGTCCGCGGCAAGGCCCGGCGCAATACCGAGCGGTTCGCCCAGGAAACGGGTGCCAGCCGCATCACCGTGGAGACGCTTTACGATGCTAAAGCCCACTTCTCCCGTTGATCAGAGCGCGATCCGCATCGTCCTGATCACAATGGACCGCCATCTCGGCGCCACGGTTGCGCAAGCCCAAGAGATTGTGGCCCGCCAGTTGCCGCGTGCGCAGATCGCCCTGCACGTTGCCACGGACTGGGAGCACAGCCCCGAGGCGCTGGCAGCAGCGCGCGAGGACATCGCGTCTGGCGACATCATCATCGCCAACATGCTGTTCCTGGAGGACCACATTCAGGCCGTGCTGCCGCAATTGCAGGCCCGGCGCGACCATTGCGACGCAATGGTGGGCATGGTGGCGGCGGGAGACGTGATCAAGCTGACGCGTCTTGGCCGGTTCGACATGAGCGTGCCCGCCAGTGGCGCCATGGCGCTTTTGAAAAAGTTGCGCGGCACGTCCGGCAAGAAGGGAGCGAAAGGCGGGCAGACGTCCGGCGCGGGGCAGATGGCCATGCTGCGCCGCTTGCCCAAGATCCTGCGCTATATCCCTGGCAAGGCGCAGGACGTCCGCGCTTATTTTCTTTCCATGCAGTATTGGTTGGCGGGGTCCGAGCAGAACATTGCCAACCTCGCGCTCTACCTGGTCAACCGCTATGCCAGCGGGCCGCGATCTGCCGCACGCGGCGCGTTGGAGGTGGCCGATCCGGTCGTCTTTCCCGATGTCGGGGTTTATCATCCCCGCATGCCGGGCCGGATCTCCAGCGACGCTGGCGATCTCCCCGCGCCCGCTGGCCTCTCCGCCGGCGCTGCGCCGCGCGGCACGGTTGGCCTCGTGCTGATGCGCTCTTACCTCCTGTCGCGCGATACCGGCCACTACGATGCCGTCATCGCCGCCTTTGAGGCGCGCGGGATGGCGGTGGTGCCTATTTTTGCTGGCGCGCTTGATTCACGCCCCGCCGTTGATGCGTATTTCCGCCGCCCTGATGGCAGCCGGTGCGTGGATGCCATCATCTCGCTCACGGGTTTTTCACTCGTCGGCGGACCGGCCTATAACGACGCGGCAGCCGCCAGTGCAACGCTTGCCGGGCTGGATGTGCCATACATCGCCGCCCACGCGCTGGAATTTCAGTCCATGGAGCAGTGGCGCACTTCGGGCGCCGGCTTGATGCCGGTGGAGGCGACCATGATGGTCGCGATCCCGGAGATCGAAGGGGCGACGGTGCCCACGGTCTACGCGGCGCGCAGCTCCAGTGTCGACGGGTCCTGCCGGGGATGCGCGCGCGCATGCCCATCACCCGCCGGCCGCTCCGTCATGTTGGACGCTGCCATGGCGGAAGGTCCGGCGATCCGGGGCGGCCTTGCCATGCGGGCGTGTCCTGAGCGGGTCGACGCTCTGGTCGCCAAGGCGGAAAAGCTGGTGGCCCTGCGCAGTACGCCACGGACCGAGCGTCGCGTGGCGATCGTCCTGTTTAATTTTCCCCCCAATGCAGGCGCGACGGGAACAGCAGCGTTCCTGGATGTCTTTGCCTCACTGCACAACACGCTTCTGCGGCTCAAGGCGGAAGGCTATGCGCTCGACGTACCCGCCAGCGTCGATGATCTGCGCGATGCACTCCTGAAAGGGAATGCGGAGCGATACGGCACAGATGCCAATGTCATTGCGCATGTCTCAAACGATGACCACGTGGCCGCCACGCCCTGGCTGGAAGAGATTGAGGCGCAGTGGGGGGCATCGCCGGGCCGGCTCGACAGCGACGGACGCGGGCTTTTCATCCAGGGCCTTGAACTGGGCAATGTGCTCATCGCCGTTCAGCCCGGCTTTGGCTACGAGGGCGACCCGATGCGGTTGCTCTTTGAAGGTGGTTTTGCGCCGACCCATGCGTTTTCCAATTTCTACCGCTTCCTGCGCGACGGCTTCGGTGCGCACGGGCTCCTGCATTTCGGCACCCATGGGGCGCTGGAATTCATGCCCGGCAAGCAGACCGGTTTGGATGCGGAGAGCTGGCCGGAGCGTCTCATCGCGGATCTGCCGAATTATTATCTCTACGCCGGCAACAATCCGTCTGAAGCGACCATCGCCAAGCGCCGCTCCGGCGCGACGCTGATCAGCTATCTTACACCTCCTGTTGTCCAGGCCGGGCTTTACAAGGGTCTTGCAGACCTGAAGGCCTCGCTTGAGCGCTGGCGCACAACGCCATTGTCGCAATGCGGTGAGCGCGAAGGGATCGCAGAACTGATCGTGGAGCAGGCGCGCACTGTCGACCTGATCGAGCAGCCGGACGCGGATGCGGGAGAGCCGGTGCATGCCGATGAGCGCATCGCAGCGTTGAGCGATGCAGTGCTTGAGCTGGAATACGCGCTCATCCCGCACGGCCTCCACATCGTTGGCGGGCGCATGGCAAGGGCTGAGCGGATCTCGTTGCTGGAAGCCATTGCCGACGCGCAATCCCAATTTCCATCCCAGCCGTCATCACAGACACAGTCGCACCCGTCGGTGCAGTCTCCCGGTGCGCAGGCTCACATCGACCCGACGACCCGCGCGCTGCCGCCGGAGGCCATCGCGGCGCTGGCTGATGGCGCGCGTGCAGAGACCGTGGGCGCTCTGCTGCGTTCGGCCATTGGCTCAACGCCCACGGCGGAGGAAAAACGTCTGGTCGCGACACTCGCCAACGTCGCTGAACACCTGGATTGCGCCGGAGAACTGGATGGCATCGTCCACGCCCTGGACGGCGGCTACATCGCGCCGGTTGCCGGCGGCGACCTCTTGCGCTCCCCCGACGTGGTGCCCTCGGGCCGCAACATTCACGCCTTCGATCCTTTCCGTCTGCCCAGTGCCTACGCGATGCGTGACGGCGACGGGCAGGCGCAGCGGCTGTTGGAGCGCACCATCGCCGATACGGGCGCGTTGCCTGAGACGGTGGCTCTTGTGTTGTGGGGGACCGACAACATCAAAAGCGAGGGCGGGCCGATCGCCCAGGCGCTGGCGCTGATGGGCGCCCGGCCGCGGTTTGATGCTTACGGGCGGCTGTGCGGCGCTGATCTGGTGCCACTGGAGGAGATGGAGCGCCCGCGCATTGACGTCATGGTGACGCTGTCGGGGATCTTCCGCGATCTGCTTCCCTTCCAGACGCAGATGCTCGCCGAAGCCGCCTACCTTGCCGCGTGCGCCGACGAGCCGGTGGAGAAAAACTATATCCGCAAGCACGCGCTCGATGAATGCGCCCGTTCCGGTGTGGATCTGGAAACGGCAGCGCTGCGGGTCTTTTCCAACGCGCAAGGCGCGTACGGCTCCAACGTCAACATGATGGTGTCGTCTGGCGCATGGAGCGACGAGGACGAATTGGCCGACGTGTTCGCGGCCAGAAAATCCTTCGCCTATGGCCGGCGCGGTGCCCCGGTGCAGCGTTGCGAGCACATGCAGGCGATGCTGGCCACGGTCGATGTGGCCTACCAGAACCTTGAAAGCGTCGAGTTGGGCGTCACCACCATCGACCATTATTTCGACACGCTGGGTGGCATCGGGCGGTCGGTCGCCAAGGCGCGTGGCGGCGCGCCTGCGCCCGTTTACATCGGCGATCAGACGACGGGTGCTGGCAAGGTGCGCAGCCTGTCCGAGCAGGTGGCCCTGGAGACGCGCACCCGTGCCCTGAACCCGAAGTGGTACGAAGCGCTTCTCTCGCACGGCTACGAGGGTGTGCGCCAGATCGAGGCGCAGGTGACGAACACCATGGGCTGGTCGGCGACGACGGGTGAGGTGCAGCCCTGGGTCTATCAGCAACTCAGCCAGACCTTCGTCCTCGATCCGGAAATGCGCGATCGCATCAGCCGGCTGAATCCCAAGGCCTCTGTCGCCATGGCCAATCGCCTGATCGAGGCCCACGAACGCAATTACTGGTCGCCCGATGCGCAGACGCTGGAAGCCCTGCGCGCAGCCGGCGACGAACTTGAGGACCGACTTGAGGGCCTCGAAATGGAGAGCGCAGCATGAACGTTTACGCCAATCCTCGTGCCGCGTTCGACAAGGCGCGGCCGGCTGCCGACGCCCGCCCGCGAAACCCCGGTGACGGCGCGGGCAGTGTCCAGGTCCACATGGATCCGAACCGCGATGCCAACCTGGCCATCGAGGGTGCGAAGGTTTTCTCCGTCTACGGCAAGGGCGGGATCGGCAAGTCGACCACGTCATCCAACCTGTCGGCGGCCTTTTCCAAGCTCGGCAAGCGCGTGCTGCAGATCGGCTGCGATCCCAAGCACGACAGCACCTTCACGCTTACCGGCAAGCTGGTGCCCACGGTCATCGACGTTCTGGAGGAGGTGGACTTCCACACCGAGGAACTCCGCGTGGAGGATTTTGTCTACGAAGGCTTCAACGGCGTGATGTGCGTTGAAGCAGGCGGGCCGCCGGCCGGCACCGGCTGCGGCGGTTACGTTGTCGGCCAGACGGTCAAACTGCTGAAGGAGCACCACCTGCTGGAAGACACCGACGTGGTGATCTTCGATGTGCTGGGTGATGTGGTCTGCGGTGGATTTGCTGCCCCGCTGCAGCATGCCGACCAGGCCCTGATCGTGGCGGCCAACGATTTTGATTCCATCTTCGCCATGAACCGGATTGTGGCGGCCATTGGCGCCAAATCAAAGAACTACAACGTGCGCATCGGCGGTGTGATTGCAAATCGCTCGCGTGAAACAGACCAGATCGACGGCTTCTGCGATACAATCGGCATTCGCCGCCTTGCGCACATGCCTGACCTGGATGCGATCCGCAGATCGCGGCTGAAAAAGAAGACGCTGTTTGAGATGGACGCAGACGCGGACCCGGAGGTCGAGCGGGCAACGTCGGAGTATTTGCAGCTTGCTGCTCAGCTCTGGGCGGGCGTGGAATCGCAGGAGGCCGCGCCGATGAAGGACCGGGAGATTTTCGACTTCCTCGGCTTCGACTGAGCCAGACGGCCAAGGCATAACTTGATGCTGCTGGACGATGGGCAGCGCTGTCGGTTCCCATCGCGTCTGAGGGATGCACCATGAGCAACGCGCCATCTTACCGCGATCACCTTCCCCGGCTGGAGGAATATTTTGACCGTACGGCCGCCGCGGCCTGGGAGCGCCTTACGTCCGACGCGCCAGTGAGCGGCGTGCGGGCCACCGTGCGCGCCGGGCGCGAGCGGATGCGCCAGACCATCCTCTCCTGGCTGGACGATGATCTGACCGGCCAGCGCCTGCTTGATGCGGGCTGCGGCACCGGGAGTTTGAGCCTGGACGCTGCGGCACGGGGGGCGGACGTGCTGGGCATCGATCTGTCACCGAGCCTGATCGGCGTGGCCGAGCAGCGCGCTGGTTCCGGTTGCCCGCAGGCACACGCGCGCACCCGCTTCGCCGTCGGGGACTGCTTTGATCCCGATCACGGCGGCTTCGACAACGTGGTGCTGATGGACGTGCTGATCCACTATGAGGCGGGGGATCTGCAGGCGGTCCTCGCCGACCTGACCAGCAGAACCCGCGAGCGGATCATTTTCACGGTCGCGCCGCGCACGCCGTTGCTCGCCACCATGCACGCCGCCGGCAAATTGTTTCCGCGCGCTGACCGCTCGCCGGCCATCAAGCCCATCGCGCAGCGGCGGTTGGAGCGCCTCCTGAGTGACGGGGAGGGCTTTGCCGGCTGGCAGATGGGCCGTGTCGCGCGCGTGTCTTCAGGGTTCTACATCTCCCAGGCCGTGGAATTGCGCCGCGCGGGGTGAGCCAGCACGCATCCGCCCTCGCCCGTCACTGCCAATCTGTCCGCATCAATTGACGTCCAATAAACTTGACACTTTTGGTTGTGGGCTCCTATCCTGGCGCCCTGCGGCTTCCCCCTTCTCGACAGGACCGCATGCCCAGCGTCGCCTCGGCACACCACGCCTGTGGAGTTCACCGGGGGCGGATCGCCGGCCGGCATTCCGGGGGCAGGGGGCGCCAATCCCAATGGCTCGGGCACGTCAGGTTCACAAAGGCGCACCTGATCAGCTCTCAACCATTGGTTTGTCGCTGCGTCTTTCGCGTCAGGGAGCTTTCCTTGAGGTCGGGTCGCACTAACGAGGACAGACGTTGCCATGACGTCCCTGTCGGACATTTCACGGCACATTGCCGGCAGCCTGTTGAGGGCCGTGCCGTTCGCCGATGCTGCGAGCCCATCGCTGCCATTGGAGCGGCTGCTGCGGCTGTCACTGTTCCAGGTTTCCGTCGGCCTCACGATGGTTCTGCTCACGGGCACGCTCAATCGCGTGATGATCGTGGAACTGGGTGTGCCTGCGTCTCTGGTCGCGGTCATGGTGGCGCTGCCATTGTGCCTGGCGCCGCTGCGTGCGCTCATTGGCTTCCGGTCTGACACCTATAAATCGTTCATCGGCTGGCGGCGCGTGCCTTACCTGGCGTTCGGCACCATGCTGACATTCGGCGGATTGGCGATCATGCCGTTCGCTTTGCTGAACCTGACGCACGAGACCCAGGCGCATCCCATCTTCGGTCAACTGGCGGCAGGGCTTGCGTTCTTGATGGCCGGTGCCGGCGTCCACATCACCCAAACGGCGGGCCTTGCGCTTGCGGCTGACCTGACAACCGATGAAACCCGGCCGCGGGCGGTGGCGCTTTTGCACGTGGCGCTGCTGGTGGGCATGGTGATCAGCGCGTTGGCGCTTGGTGGCCTGCTGGTGGACCTGACGCCCAAAAAGCTCATCCAGGTCATCCAGGGCACGGCCGTGGTGGTGATGCTGCTCAACACGATCGCGTTGTGGGGGCAGGAGCCACGTCGCCCTAACCTGACCCACCCCAGCTTGCCACGCCCCGGCTTTTGGGAGGCGTTCACGGCCTACACGGAAAAGCATCGCCCGGGCCGGCTGCTGGTGGCGGTGGCATTGGGTGCGGCGGCCTTCGGCATGCAGGATGTCCTGCTGGAGCCGTTTGGCGGTGAAATCCTGGGGCTATCTGCCAGCCAGACCACATTTCTCACAGCGCTCATGGCGGGGGGATCGCTGATCGGCTTTGCCTGGGCGGGGCGAGTGCTCGCGCGGGGCGGCGATCCCTATCAACTGGCGGGCCTCGGCGCGCTGGTCGGCGTTCTGGCCTTTGCCGGCGTGACCATGGCGGTGCCGTTCGTTTCACCCTGGCTGCTGCGGATCGGCAGTGTCGCGATCGGCCTGGGCGGCGGGTTGTTCGCCGTGGGCACCCTGGTTGCCGCGATGGCCCAGTCCGAAACAGAGCGCAGCGGCCTTGCTCTGGGCGCCTGGGGCGCCGTGCAGGCGACGGCTGCGGGGGCGGCCATGGCGCTGGGCGGCATCATCCGCGATGCCGTGACCTACGGTGGAGAGGCCGGTGTTTTCGGGGCGGGGCTCAACACCGCAACGCTCGGCTACACAGTCGTTTTCCACTTGGAGATCCTGCTTTTGTTCGCTGCGTTGGTCGCCATCGGGCCGCTTTATCGTCGCGCGCGTTTGGAGCGACGGGCGCGGCGCTTCGGGCTGGCGGAGGCGCCCGGCTAGTGTTCCGGTTTGTGACAATTGCTCTGCCTCGGCATATCGAGCTTGAGCACATGTCAGAACCACCAGGAACACGGACAACATATTGTTTCGAGTGTGGTTTTTGCATCTGACGTTTGGTTTTGAGACCGGCCGCACACGGGGGCCAAACGTCAGAAGCGCGACACGAGCGGGCCGTTTGCGTTCGCTGGCGAAGGCCGGCGGCGTGGGCTGGGCGGAAAACAGGCGCGCTGCGCGGGAGAATCCGCCGCGACATGCGCCAGATCAATTCGGGCAGGCACAAGCGTCTGCCACAGTCGGGCCAGCGACCTGCCGCCAACGGCGCGGTGCCGGCACGAAGGGAATGACGGATCACCGCGATCGACGGCAGCCGGGCAGCAACCGGCCACCGGACTTCGCACAGGGGCGATGAGACCGAGGTACGGGAGAACACCATGGACTCTTTTCCAGGGCCAACAGCACACATCGATTGGGCACAGGTGCTGCTCTATCTGTTCTGGGCATTTTTTGCTGGCTTGCTGATTTACATTCAGCGCGAAAGCCGCAGGGAAGGCTATCCACTCGTGGATGAAAACACCGGCAAAGAAATCGAAATGAGCTTCTGGATGCCGGCGCCGAAAACATATTTTACCAACGACGGTCGCACGGTCTCTGTGCCCGATCCCTCCGGTGCGGATCTGCGTCCGGTGGCAGGCGAAAAAATGGGGCCCGGCAAGGGTGAGCCAATCGAGCCGAACAATGATGTTCCGTTGGCCGATTGTATTGGCCCGGGGGCATACGCTGCGCGCCCTGACGTCAAGGACATCACTTACGAAGGCCATGATCGGATTGTGCCGATGCGCGTGGCAACGGACTTTTCCATCGAGGAAAGCGACACCGATCCGCGCGGGCTTCCTGTTTTTGGCGCCGATGGCGTGAAGGCGGGAATGGTGACCGATGCCTGGATCGACCGCTCCGAGTATCTGCTGCGCTACCTTGAAGTCGAACTGGACGATGTGCCGGGCAAGAAGGTGTTGGTGCCGGTCAACATCATCGAGATCAAAGGGCAGACGGACATCGTCTTCAAGATCGTCACGCCCACGCCGCCCAAGGGCAACCCGCAGATCCACGTTTCGGCAATTCTCGGCGGTCAGTTCGCCGGCGCGCCGAGCACGAAGGACCCTGACGCCATCACCATGCTCGAGGAAGAAAAGATCTTCGGCTACTTTGGTGCGGGCTATCTTTACGCAACCCCAGACCGCCAGGAGCCTTTGGCGTGAGTTTTGACCACGACGATTTTGAAGTCGAACCGATCCCCGGCCTTCCGGCAGAATTGCCGGAGGGCGAGGAGATCCTCTGGTCCGGTTCGCCGGAGCCTGTCCCGTTCGCGTGGCGCGTTCTACGGCTGCGATGGCTGATCGGTTATTTTGGGCTCTTGCTCGTCTGGTTTGGTGTCACGACGGTCTATGACGGCCACACGCTCGGATCGTTCGGCCTTGAAGTCCTGTCTACCGTGCTGCTCGGTGCCACCGTTTTTGGCTTTTTCTCCTGGTATGGTCAGGCGATGGCCCGCAGCACGATCTACACGATCACCAACCGGCGCCTTGTCATGCGCCATGGGGTCATCCTGCCGATCACCGTGAATGTGCCCTTCCGGCAGGTGACCGGGGCGCAGGTCAAGGTGCATGACGATGGCACTGGAGACATCCCGTTCGATATCGATTTCAAGGCGCGCATCCAGTTGCTTGCCGTCTGGCCCCACTCCAAGCCCTTCAACTGGGGGCATCCGCTTCCCATGCTGCGTTCAATCGCGAACGTGCAGCACGTTGCGCAGATCGCATCCCAGGCGCTGCATGGCGCAGCGGCCGAGCAGGTGAGTGAGCGGGCAGACGCTGGCGAGGGCGCCGTGCAGGGTGCGGCGGGCACAGTCGCCTCTGGCGGCATGACGGCACCCACCGGGTCGCTTGGCGAAGCAGAACGTCCGGCCCAAACGGCGGCTAAAAAGAAGATCCGCACC